>JADGAL010000209.1 GCA_015232025.1 Alphaproteobacteria bacterium | reverse complement strand
AAGCCTGGATGGACCTGCTGCCCGACGCCGACGACCCGCTGGCGCGGGTGCGGCATGCGGAAAAGCTGCTGGCCTGCCGCCCCGACGCCGCCGCCGGCCATCTGTTGCTGGGCGAGGTGGCGTTGGACGCCAGCCTGTGGGGCCAAGCGCGCACCCATCTGACCACCGCCGCCGAGACCAAGCCCTCGGCCCGCGCCTATCGCCTGCTCGCCCGCCTGGAAGAGGCCGAGGGAACCGATCCCCTGGCAATTCGCGACTGGCTGGCCAAAGCCGCCGAGGCGCCCGGAGAGCCGGTGTGGTCGTGCCGTCAATGCGGCACGGCGGCGCCGTCCTGGTCGGCGCTGTGCCCGGCCTGCGGCGGTTTCGACAGCTTGGCCTGGGTCGATCCGGCGGCCTCGCGCCTGCCCGCCGTGATGTCCAACGCGGCCACCGCCGAGTGATCGGCGAAACCCTTGCATCCCCGACGGCTTGAGGCTATGTTCCGCCTCTCCCGGCGCCGAAGTAGCTCAGCGGTAGAGCAACTGATTCGTAATCAGTAGGCCCCCGGTTCAAATCCGGGCTTCGGCACCATTCCCCCCTCATCAACTCCCTTGGCTCTCCTTTGTGCCCCTCTTTCGGGTTCCCTGGTTGCGTCGAATGGAAGGGATCAGTACGATCATGAGGGGCCGCGCGTCGGTGCGCGGTCGGGACGGGGCGCGGAGAGCTGGGTAAAGTGCCGCATGACAACGGCTCGGGGAAAGCCGCCGGTCGCCTCGCGGGTGGGGCCGGTGGCCTGTCGCCGCAAGGCGATCCGAAGGACGCGATGATCGTTCTCGACGCGCAAGGCGTGGTGCGCGGCTTCGACGCCGCCGCCGAGGCGCTGTTTGGCGTCGATCGCCTGGACATCGAGGGCAAGGCGGCGGCCCTGCTGCTCGCCCCCGGCCACGAGTCGGCGCTCGCCGATCTCAACGACCGGGGCGGACGGCGCGCGGCCTTGTGCCTGCGCGGCGACGGAACGACCTTTTCCGCCGACATCTCGGCCGCGGTGGCCGAGGCGCAGGGCGTGCGGCTGTGCGTGCTGACGCTGTGCCGGCTTGGCGGCGGCTGCGACGCGCTGGAAAGCGCCCTGATCGAGGCCGAGGAACGGCTGGCCAGCATCACCGCCAATGTGCCGGGAATCGTGTTTCAGCGCCTGATGGGGCCGGACGGGACGATCTCATATCCCTTCTTCACCGCCGGCCTGCGCGATTTGCTGGGCTTCGAGCCGGACGAGGTCAAGGTCAACGCCGAGGGCTGCCTGCATTTCGTGCACTGGGCCGACCGCGCCTCGCATGTCGCGACGATCCGCCGTTCGGCCGCCGAGATGGGTCCCTGCGTCGAGGAGTTCCGCGCCATCACCCAGCAAGGCGCGGTGCGCTGGCTGCGCGGCACCTCGCGACCGCATCGCCTGGCCCAGGGCGTGGTGATGTGGGACGGGCTGCTGATCGACGTGACCGATCGCAAGCAGGCCGAGTTGCGGCTGGAAATGATCATGGATCATGCCGCCGATTGCATCATCACCCTGGACGAGCAAGGGCGGATCGAGTCGGTCAACGCCGCCGTCGAGGCCCTGTTCGGCTATGCCGGACCCGAAATGATCGGCCATTCCGTGTCGATGCTGATGCCCAAGCCGCATCGCGATCAACACGACGCCTATGTCTCGCGCTATCTCGAGACCGGCGAGGGCATGATCATCGGCCAGGGCGCCCGCGAATTGCTGGGCCAGCGCAAGGACGGCTCGACCTTTCCGCTGGAGCTGACCACCAGCGAAGTGCGGATGGAGGGCAACCGCATCTTCATCGGCATCGGCCGCGACGTCACCCGGCGCAAGCAGACCGAGGCCGCGCTGCGCGAGACCGAGCTGCGGCTGGGCAACATCGCCGCCAACATGCCGGGCATCGTCTTCCAGCGCGTGCTGAAGCCGGACGGCAGCTTCGCCATCCCCTATGTCAGCGACGGCAGCCGGCTGGTGATGGGCGTCGAGCCGGCCGAGCTGACCGCCAATCCCGACCTGTTCCTGGAGATGCTGGCGCCCGAGTCGCGGTCGCGGTTCCTGACCGCCTTGTCGCGCTCGGCCAAGACCTTCGAGCCGCTGGACGAGGAGTTGGAACTGCTCGCCCGCGATGGCCAGCGGCGCTGGCTGCGCGGCCAGTCGCGCCCGCGCCGGCTGGACGGCGGCACCATCGTGTGGGATGGCGTGCTGCTGGACGTCACCGACCGCAAGCAGGTCGAGGAGCAACTGGCCTATCTGGCCTATCACGACCCGGTCACCAAGGTCGGCAACCGCCCCCTGTTTCTCGACCGCTTCGCCGAGGCGCGCGCCATGGCGGCCGGTGGCGATCGGCAGATGGCGGTACTGTCGCTGGGCATCGACCGCTTCAGCATCATCAATTCGACGCTGGGCCACAGCACCGGCGACCGCGTGCTGGCGGCGGCGGCGAGCCGACTGGTCACGCTGGCCGGGCCGGGCGGCCTGGTGGCGCGGATCGGCGGCGACCGCTTCCTGATCCTGCTGACCAACCTGACCGGCGAGCGCGAGCTTCTGGAAACCGCCGAGATGATCATCGGAAGCTGCAAGGAGCCGCTGCCCGTCGACGCGGAGGAGTTCGACCTGACGATCAGCATCGGCGTCTGCCTGTGGCCGCGCGACGGCGACGACGCCGAGACGCTGGTCCGCAACGCCGACGCCGCGCTGCTGCGCGCCAAGGGCACCGGCCCCGGCAGCATGCAAATGTATTCCGAGGAGATGAACGCCCGCGCCGTGCGCACCTTGTCGCTGCATCATAGGCTGCGCCGGGCGATCGACGACGAGGAGCTGGTCGCCTATTTCCAGCCGCAGGTCGACGTGTCCACCGGCCGGGTGGTCGGGATGGAGGCCCTGGCCCGCTGGATCAGCCCCGAGGCGGGCATGATCTCGCCCGGCGAGTTCATTCCCGTGGCCGAGGAATACGGCCTGATCGACGCGGTCTGCGAACAGGTGCTGCGCGACGCCTGCCGCCAGAACAAGCGCTGGCAGACGCAGGGCCTGGCGAAGATTCCGGTCGCCGTGAACATCTCGGGCCGCCAGTTCCAGCACGCCCGCCGGCTGGTCTATCTGCTGGAAAGCGTGCTGGACGAGACCGAGCTGGAAGCCGCCTATCTCGAACTGGAACTGACCGAAAGCTCGGCGATGCGCGACGCCGACAACGCCATCGCGGTGGTCGCCAATCTGCGCGAGATGGGCTTCGCCTGCGCCATCGACGATTTCGGCACCGGCTATTCGTCGCTAAGCGTTCTGAAGCGCTTCCCGATCCACAAGCTGAAGATCGACCGCTCGTTCGTGATGGACGTCACCAACGACCCCAACGACGCGGCGATCGTCAACGCCATCATCGCGATGGCGCACGCCTTGAAGCTGAAGGTGGTCGCCGAGGGCGTCGAGACCACCGAACACCTGGAGTTCCTGGCCCACCGGGGCTGCGACCAGATCCAGGGCTATCTGTTCAGCCGGCCGCTGGCCGCCGCCGACATGGAGCGGCTGTTCGCCGATGGACGCACCCTGGCCGTCCCGTCGCTCGCTTCGTGAGTCCGGCGCCCAAGCGCAATCTACATACGTGATGGACGGCCCCAAGCCGGACAACCGCATTCGCAGGCGGCGGCGGGCGGCGGCGCGGCGCGCCCATCCGCCAAGCCCGCGGCGCGTGGCCGGTTGGATGAAAACTTAACGTTTCATCAACCGTTTGTCGGACATTCTTGTCCCAATCGCGCAACGGCCTACCACCGTAGTTCGGACCCTTTTCATTTCGTTTCGAGCAAGACATGTCAGGCGTCCTGAAGCAGTCCTATACCGTTCCCTGCGCCAGCGCGTTCCGCGACGCGGTCGAGGCCCTGGCCACCCGCCGCAAGGTGAATGTCGGCGATTTGGCCCGATCGGTGATGCTGTTGCTGCCCCTGGACGCCATCGCCGCCCATCCCGATCCGGGCGAACCCGGTCCCGGCGACCGCGAGACGATCGTCTTGAAGACCGGCCGCGCCGCCGGCCGGCCGTGGCGACGCAAACCACGATTGCAGGTGCGCATGCCGCCCGGCCAGGAGCCGCCGCTGATCCGCCGCGCCCTGGCCATCGCCCTGCAAATGGATTTCGGCACCCTGCGCGTCTCGCTGGGCGAGCCCACGCCACCGCCTCCGCCGGCCAACGACGTGTCGCCCGAAACCCGCGAGGAGTTGGAGCGGCTGCGCGCCATCGTCAACGTGCTGGCCTTCGACCCGCTGCCCGGCGGCATCTCCAGCCGCCAGGAGGCCCTGCACGTCCTGGGCTTCCCGCCCGGCGCCGATCCCGATCAGCGCAGCCTGCGCGCCAAATTCCGACTGCTGGCCACCATCCACCACCCCGACGCCCAGCATGGCGACCACATGCGGATGAGCCAACTGAACGCCGCCATGGACCTCCTGAGACGCGGCGCGGCGTAGGGTCACCAGAAACCGCACGAAAGACGGAAGTTGCCGCTTGTGCCACGGTTGAGCGGCATTCCGTTCTGTGCGTATTTGGATGGAAGCAGCCGAGTGGGGCGCGCGGGCCAATGAGGCGCGCCAACTCGTGGCTCGCCGCTATGAGAATGATCGTTGAAACCAAACACGCTTATTCAGCACCCCAACGGCGGTTACAGCTTTGGCACGGTTCCCGACGCGCTCAAGCATGGCATCCCTGGAGGTGATATTTACCTAAAAGTTGGGGAACACCGAGGTCCGCAAAACGGCTTTGGGGCGGTTCACATTTGGAACGCGCACAAGAACGACTTGGAGAAAATGGGCTACAGAGTGGAACTTGATGTCTCTAAATACGTGGCGCACATAATCCGCGCTGGCATGCCGATTTACTGTGAGTTTTCTTCGTGGAAAAGATCTCGAATCGCAATTCTGAGAAGTTCCGTTGGATTGGTGATCACCGAACATCGACCCTTGCAGGAGGCGCGTTTGGCCTATTCGGTCATAACCGCCTACCCGAGGCGGCAGGCTCACGGCACGTTGGTCGCGAAAATAGAAAAGGCCCCCTGGTAAGGGGGCCTTTAGCTGAGGGACAGTCGCAGCCTTTCCTTAGCACTGGGGTTCGGAAAGTGGCCTTTTGGGCCAGCCCTGTCTAGAAAGAGAGCCAGAATCTCCTTCTGCCGAAGCGCGGGAGCCCATACACTGGCAGGCCACCCGACGATGCGCGTTTGCACTCCTCAAGTAACAACATAGTCCGCTGAATGCCATGTGTCAATTCCGGCCCGGCAGCGGATTAGGCCGAACGATCCCCAAATCAGCGGCGGTCGCCGAGAAGCTGCATCAGCATGATGAACAGGTTGATGAAGTCCATATAGAGGGTCAGGGCGCCCATGACCGCCTTCTTGGTCATGGTCTGCTCGTCGTCACCCTCGAGATAGACTTCCTTGATGCGCTGCGTGTCGTAGGCGGTCAGCCCGACGAACACCACCACGCCGACCACCGAGATCACGAACTGCAACATCGAGCTGGCGAGGAAGATGTTGACGAACGAGGCGATCACCACGCCGATCAGGCCCATGAACAGGAACGAGCCGATCGCCGACAGGTCGCGCTTGGTGGTGTAGCCGTACAGGCTCATCGCGGCGAAGGTGCCCGCCGTGATGAAGAACACCCGCGCCACCGAGGCGCCGGTGAAGGCCACGAAGATGGTGGCCATCGACAGCCCCATCACACCGGCATAGACCCAGAACAGCGCCTGGGCGGTGCTGGCCTTGATCGCGTGGATGCGCGCCGACAAGAACAGCACGAAGCCGATCGGCGCCAGCATCACCACCCATTTGAGCGGCGAGCCGAAAATCGTCATCAGAGCGGCTTCCGACGAGGCGACCATCATCGCGACGATGCCGGTCAGCAGCAGGCCCGAAGCCATGTAGTTGTAGACGCTGAGCATGTATTGACGCAGGCCGACGTCGATTTCGGCCTCGGTGCGGCCGATGGACGCGGGGGCGTAGGGCCGCTGCGTGCTTCTGTCAGTTCCGAAAGCCATGGATGTTCCTCGTGGAGACGCTGGTTGATTTCATCAGGGGCCTAATATGGCACGAAGAAAGGCGAAATCAAGGCGGGTCAATCGTTGCGCAGCCACGGCGCG
>JADGAL010000208.1 GCA_015232025.1 Alphaproteobacteria bacterium | reverse complement strand
GCGGCGAGGCCCTTGCGGCCGGTGCGCAGCACGTTGGTGGCGCCGATATTGCCCGAGCCGATGGCGCGGATGTCGCCCAGCCCGGCCGCCTTGGTCAGCACCAGCCCGAACGGGATCGAGCCCAGCAGATAGCCGAGCGCGGCGGCGGCGGCGAGGATTAGGGAACTCATGGCCGCGAGAACACCGTGCGGCCGTCGATCAGCGTGCGCAGGATCCAGCCCTGCACCGGCCGGCCGTCGAAGGGCGAGTTCTTGGACTTCGAGCGGAACGAATCGGCGACCACCTTCCACGGGCGGTCGGGGTCGAACAGCACCAGATCGGCCGGCCCGCCCTTCTTCAGGCGTCCGGCGTCGGCGAGGCCCAGCAGGTCGGCGGGGCCGCTGGTCAGCTTGCGCATCACGGCAAGCAGCGGCAAGCCGCGGCTGTGGACCAGTTCGAGGGCGACCGGCAGCAGCGTCTCCAGCCCGATGCCGCCGGCGGCGGCCTGGGCGAAGGGCAGGCGCTTGGAATCGGCGTCCTGCGGCGCGTGGTCGCTGGCGATGGCGTCGATGGTGCCGTCGGCCAAGCCCTCGACCACGGCGCGGCGGTTGTGCTCTGTGCGCAAGGGGGGCGACAGCTTGGCGAAGGTGCGGTACTCGCCGACCGCCAATTCGTTCAGGGCGAAATAGGGCGGGGCGGTGTCGCAGGTCACCGACAGGCCTTTTTGTTTGGCGCGGCGGATCGCCTCGACGCCCTCGGCGGTCGAGACGTGGGCGGCGTGGTAGCGCCCGCCGGTCAGCTCGACGAGGCGCAGGTCGCGTTCGAGCATCATCACCTCGACGGCGGCCGGGATGCCCGACAGGCCGAGACGGGTGGCCATCTCGCCCTCGTTCATGTCGCCCTCGGATAGGCTGGGCTCCTCGGGGTGCTGAACGATCAGCGCGCCGAAGGTGGCGGCGTAGGACAGGGCGCGGCGCATCACCAGGGCGTTGCCGATGGCGCGGGTGCCGTCGGTGAAGGCCAGCGCGCCGGCCTCGGCCAGCATGCCCATCTCGGAAAGTTCCTTGCCCTCCAGCCGCTTGGTGGCGGCGGCGTAGGGATAGACCTTGGCGAGGCCGATCTTGCGGGCACGGCGGGCCACGAACTCGACGGCGGCCACGTCGTCGATGATCGGGTCGGTGTTGGGCAGGCACACCATGGTGGTGACGCCGCCGGCCACGGCGGCCTCGCCGGCCGTCTTCAGGGTTTCCTTGTGCTCCTCGCCGGGCTCGCGAAGCTGGACGCGCATATCGACCAGACCGGGCGCCAGGGTCCGGCCGTCGCAGTCCACGATCTCGACGCCCTCGGGCGCGCCGTGGGGGAAATCGCCGGGCGCGAAATCGGCGATCGTTTCGTTCTCGGTCAGCAGCCAACCGCGCGCGTCCAGGTTGGACGCGGGATCGATCAGCCGCGCGTTGACGAAGGCGACCCGGCTGGGGTTACGCATGGGCATCGCGATCCCTCGCCAGATTGTCGACCATCACTTCCAGGCAGGCCATGCGCACCGCGACGCCCATCTCGACCTGTTCGCGGATCACGCTGCGTTCGTAATCGTCGGCCAAGTCGGAGTCGATCTCGACGCCGCGGTTCATCGGGCCGGGATGCATGATCAGCGCGTCGGGCTTGGCCATCGCCAGCTTTTCGTAATCCAGGCCGAAGAAGTGGAAATACTCGCGGATCGAGGGGATGAAGTTGCCCCGCATCCGCTCGTTCTGGATGCGCAACATCATCACGATGTCGCAATCCTTGAGGCCCGCGCGCATGTCGTGGAAGACCTCGACCCCCAGCCGCGCCGCCTGCGAGGGCAGCAGGGTGCGCGGCGCCACCACGCGCACCTGGGCGCCCATGATGTTCAGCAGATGGATGTTCGAGCGCGCCACCCGGCTGTGCAGCACGTCGCCGCAAATCGCCACCGTCAGCCCCGCCAGTCGGCCTTTGCGGCGGCGGATGGTCAGGGCGTCGAGCAACGCCTGGGTGGGGTGCTCGTGGCTGCCGTCGCCGCCGTTGATCACGGCGCAGTTGACCTTTTTCGACAGAAGCTCGACGGCGCCGGAATCGGGGTGGCGCACCACCAGCACGTCGGCGTGCATGGCGTTCAGCGTCATCGCGGTGTCGATCAGGGTCTCGCCCTTCGAGACCGAGCTGGCCGAGACCTGCATGTTGATGACGTCGGCGCCCAGGCGCTTGCCGGCCAGCTCGAAGCTGGTGCGGGTGCGGGTCGAGCTTTCGAAGAACAGGTTGATCACCGTCCGCCCGCGCAGGGAGGACTTCTTCTTGTCCGCCGATCGATTTTGTTCGACATAGCCGTCGGACAAATCGAGCAGGAAGGAAATCTCGGTCGGCCCCAGGCCCTGGATGCCGAGCAGGTGGCGGTGCTGAAAAGACATGTCGCTCATGAGGACGGCACTATAGGCGGGAGGGGGCGGACGGGCAAGCGGGGAGCCACGCTTAAATCACCCCCGCCGCGCGCAAGGCGGCGATCTCGGCGGGCGTAAGCCCGAATTCGTCCAGCACCTCGTCGGTGTGCTGGCCCAGCACGGGCGGGGCGCGGCGGTATTCGGGAGGGGTGTCCGACATCTTGATTGGGCTGGCGACCAGCGGCACCGGCTCGGCGGCCAGCGGGTGGGGCATCTCGATGCGCATGCCGCGCGCCTGGACCTGCGGGTCGGCGAAGGCTTCGGGCACCGTGTTCACGGGGCCGGCCGGAACGCCCAGCGCCTCCAGCCCGATCAGCCAGTGGTGTCGGGACTGGCGGGCCAGGATGGCGCGCAGCCTGGGAATCAGATCCTCGCGATGGACCACCCGCGCCGAGTTGGTGGCGAAGCGCTGATCCTCGGCCAATTCGGGGCATTCGGCGAATTGGCAAAAGCGGCGGAACTGGGCGTCGTTGCCCACCGCCAGGATCAGCCAGCCATCGGCGGCGGGGAACACCTCGTAGGGCACGATGTTGGGGTGGGCGTTGCCGCGCCGCTTGGGGGCCTGACCCGAGATCAGGAAGTTCTCGGCCTCGGCGGTCATCCAGGCGAGCTGCGCGTCGAGCAGGGCGAGGTCGATGCGCTGGCCCTGGCCGGTGCGGTCGCGATGGCGCAGCGCCGCCAGGACCGAGACGGCGGCGTACATGCCGGTCAGCAGATCGGCGTTGCCGATGCCCACCTTGACCGGGTCGCCGGACGGCTCGCCGGTCAGGCTCATCATGCCGCCCATGCCCTGGGCCAGGAAGTCGTAGCCGGCCCGCTGGGCATAGGGGCCGGTCTGGCCGAATCCGGTGATCGAGCAATAGACCAGACGCGGGAACTCCGGCGCCAAGTGCTCGTAGCCCAGCCCGTGGCGGGCCAGGTCGCCGACCTTGAAGTTCTCGATCAGCACGTCGCAACCGGCCAGCAGGCGGCGCAGCAGCGTCTGGCCCTCGGGTCGGGCGATGTCGATCGTGACCGAGCGCTTGTTGCGGTTGGCCGACAGGTAATAGGCGCTCTCGCCGCTGTCGGCGAGATAGGGCGGACCCCATTTGCGGGTGTCGTCGCCGGCCCCCGGCCGCTCGATCTTGATCACGTCGGCGCCCAAATCGCCAAGGATCTGGGTGCAACTCGGCCCCGCCAGGATGCGGGACAGGTCGAGAACGCGAAGTCCGTCAAGGGCGCCCATGGCTCATCCGAACAGTACGAGGAACAAGGGCAGGCTGCCCGCCGCGAGCAGGGTCTGCGCGGTGATGATATTGGCCATCAAGGGCGCGTCGCCACCCATCTGGCGGGCCAGGACATAGGCCGAGGCCGAGCAGGGCAGGGCGCAGTACAACACCGCCACGCCCACCGCCATGCCGCTCAGTCCCAGGTGAATCGCCAAACCGAAGGCCAGCAGCGGCAGCGCCACCAGCTTGAGGCCGCTCGCCACCAGCACCGGCGCCCCGGTGCGGCGCAACGCGGCGATATCCAGCCCGGCTCCGACCGCCAGCAAGCCGATCGGCAGCGCCGCCGCGCCCAGGATCTTCAACAGCGCCGCGACCGCCGAGGGCAGCCCCAGCCCCGAGAGGTTCAGCGCGATGCCCAGCAGACAGGCGTTGATCAGCGGATTCTTGAGCACCGGCCAGACCAGTCCCCGCCACCCAGGCGCCTCTCCGGCCGCCCAGCGCACCATGCCCAGCACCGAGAGCAGGTTGACCAGCGGCACCACCACGGCGACGCAGATCGCGGTCATCGTCACGCCCGGCCCCTGCCACAGCGAGGCCGCCACCGCCAGCCCGACATAGGTGTTGGGCCGCATCGCGCCTTGCAGCACCGAGGTGAAGGCCGGCCCGCCAATCCCCAAGACGGGCTTCAGCGCGACCGAGAGCGCCGCCGCCCCGATGGTGGCGAGCGCCGCCGCGACCGCCAATTCCAACACCGGCAGCCCGGCCAGATCGGCCTGGGCGATGCTGCCGACCAGCAGGGCCGGGAAGGTCACGTAATAAGTCAGCTTCTCGGCCGGCGCCCAGAAGCCGTCGTCGAGAAAGCGCCGCGCCCGCATTTGCTGGCCCAGCACGATGAGCAGGAACACCGGAACGATGGCGCCAAGAACGGTGAGCATGCGCCAAGGGGGTAGGCCATCACCGGCTTTCATGCAAGAGGGGACCGCGCCAGCCCGGATTTCTCACACCGTCACCACCGTCATCGCGTTTCGGGTCCGCCGAAACGCGACCCTTCGGGCGGGGAAAATCCGCCGACAGGGTGCGTTGCCGGCCTTGGTCGATGCGCCAGCATCGACCGGCGCCCGGCGCCTGCCCTGTCGACGGATTTTCCTCCGTGACGGCGGTGACGGTGTGAGAAATCCGGGCTAGATTTCCAGCGCGCGCAGGCGGGATAGCACCTCGCCCGCCTCGGCGGCGGCGGTGCCGATGATGTCGAGATTGGCCCGCGCCGCCTCGTTGGCGGCGGTGCGGCGCGCGATCTCGGCGAAGCCGCCCATCACTCCCACCAGATTGGCGAGATCGTGAATCAGCCGGCGGCGCTGCGCATGCGTCTCGTCGGCGAGGCTTTGCGGGGAGCTGTCGTACATGGCGGATCACCTCCTGTGTGGCGCACCTCGTCATGCATTTCGCATGCCAAAGAAAAAACGCAACACTGTCAAGGCGCTGACGATAGGGGACCGGGCAAGATTTGCCGCGACACCACGGCTGGGCAGGCATGTCCCGGCAACACCTCTCCTCTCACTTTCGCGGTAGTTGGAAGCCAAAATATGTCATACGATGCGCTTAACTGTTCTTTTTGGTTTGTGACGACGGAGCTCTCCTATGAAAATGTTGGCTAATATACGGGTTGCCACCAAGGTCTATGGCGGCTTCGGCACCGTCCTGGCGCTGCTGTTGGTCGTCGCGGTCGTCGCGTTTTTCGGGCTGAACGGCGCGAACGACAACTTCGGCGCTTACCGGGGGCTGGCGCGAGAGACCAACGCGGCGGGCCGAGTCCAGGCGAACATGCTGGAGACCCGGCTGCAGGTGAAAAACTTCATCATCGAAGCCAACGACAAGACGATCGCCGGCGTGCGCGAATACGCCGCGAAGACCTTGGCGCTGGCCAAGGACATGCGCGGCCTGACCCACGAGCCCGACTCGCTTCGCCAGATCGACGTGATCGAGAAGGAACTAGCCACCTACGTCGCCACCTTCGAAGAGGTCACCAAGAAGCAGGCGGCGCGCGAGGAGATCGTCGAGAAGCGCATGAACGTGCTTGGGCCCCAGATGGAGAAGGGCCTCACCTCGATCATGGAAAGCGCCAACCGCGACAACGACGCCGCCGCCGCCTTCAAGGCCGGCCAGGTCCTGCGCAACCTGCTGCTGGGCCGCCTGTACGTGCAGCGCTACCTTGTCGACAACGAGGAGTCCTCGTACAAGCGCGTCAAGACGGAACTCGCCGAGATGCGCGGCAAGGCCGATCAATTGTTTGGCGAATTGCAGAACCCCGAGCGCCGCGGCCTCGCCGACAAGGTGGCGAAGGACGTCAAGGACTACGAGGTGGCGTTCGATGAAGTCCACACGACGATCACCGAGCGCAACGCCCTGATCACCGGCAGCCTGGACAAGATCGGCCCGTCGGTCGCCGACAAGACCGAGGAGCTGAAGCTCGGCTTCCTCAAGGAGCAGGACGCG
>JADGAL010000207.1 GCA_015232025.1 Alphaproteobacteria bacterium | reverse complement strand
CCTGGCCCGCCGGGACATCCTGCGTGCCGCCGCCTCCAGCCTCGGCCTTGCCGGCCTGCGCCTGTTGCCGCCCATGGCGGCCTTCGGCCTTTACGGCGCCGCGGGGGTGGCGGGGCTCGACGGCCGCATGCTGTCGGCGTTCGCGGCCCTGTCCGTCGGGGCGATCGCCTTCGAAGCCGCCCGCGCCATCGCCATCCTGCGCGCGACCGGGCGAGTGGACACCACCATCATGGCCGCCCTGCTGCAACGCCTGCCGCGGGCCGAAATCGCCCCGTTGCGCCGTCTCGCTCCCGGACCGATCCAGCGCGGCCTGCTGGGGTTCTCGCATCTGCGGCAGCAGTGGCGCGGCGGGCCGCCCATCCGCCTGCTGGATGGCCTGGGCGCCATCGGGGCCATCGCGCTGGCGGCGGCCATGGACCCCGTCATGGCCGCTTTCATGGCGGCCCTGATGGTGCCGGCCTTCGCCGTTCCGGTGTTGAGCGCGTGGGCGGCCGCCCACGCCGTCCGGGCCTCCGCCGACGGCACCGCCGCCACCCGGCGGCTGCTGTTCGACGCGTTGCGCACCATCGGCCGGCTGCGGCTGATGGATGCGGACGGCCGGGTCCTCGACCAATGGCAATCCCGCCACGACGGCGAAACGGCCCGCCGCGACCGCATCCGCCGGTGGGACAATGGCGCCATGGCCTTTACCCGCGCGTGGCCCTACCTGTCCGCCGTCGGCCTGGCGGCCATGGTGCCGTCACCGTGGCTTCTGCCGCCGTTTCTGGCCCTCGGCGGCCTGGGCATCGCCGCCGCCCTGGATGCCGGCCGGGCTTGCGCCTCGGTGGTCGGCGCCGCGCCGACCATCCGCGACATGGCGGTCTTCGGCGCCCTTCCCCTCGAACCGGAAGGCGGCCCCGTTCCGGCGCGAGCCGAGGCGTTGCGCCTGCGCTCGGTCGGCTATCGCTACGAGGGAACCCGCCGGGGCGTGCTGGACGACGTGAACCTGGCGGTCGAGCCGGGCTCGGTGACCGCCATCGCCGGCCCATCCGGCAGCGGCAAGTCCACCTTGCTGCGGCTGATCCTGGGATACGACCACCCCGGCACGGGGGTGGTCGCGGTGGACGGAATCGACCTGCGCGTGATCGATCGGGCCGCCTGGCGGCGTTCGGTCGGCGCGGTGATGCAGGGCGACCGCATCGCGGTGGCGGGGACGTTGCGCAGCCACGTCGCCGGCCTGTCCCCGCATGGAACCGACGCCGTCTGGTGGGCGGTCGAGGCGGCGCAGGTGGCCGACGACATCCGCCGGATGCCCATGGGCATGCAGACCATCATCGAGGAGCACCGGATCTCCACCGGCCAGAAGCAACGGCTGCTGATCGCGCGGCAGCTGATCCGCCGCCCGCGTCTGCTGGTCCTCGACGAAGCCACCAGCGCCATCCCCGACCCGATCCAGGCCGCGCTGTTCGCCAACCTTCGCGCGCTCGGCATCACCACGCTGGTAGCCAGCCACCGCGTCACCACCCTGGCGCTGGCCGACCACCTGCTGGTCCTGGACCACGGGCGGGTGGCCTATGGCGGCCCGCCCGCCCCCTTCCTGGACGGGCATCCGCGACTCGAGGAATTCCGCCCATGATGCCGTCCCTGTTCCGCCGCGAGGCGCTGGAGAAATTCAACGCCGCGCGCGACGTCGACCACCCGGACCTGCTGTTGCGGTGGCGCCCGGCGCTGTTGTGGACAGGCGTCGCGGCGGCGCTGGCGGCGCTGTGGCTCTGGCCGGGCGTGTGAACCGAGCAACCGGCTTTACATTGCTCAACCGCGAAAGCAGTATGCGAAGCAGTGGGAAGACTATGGAGGGGACCGTGAGCATCATCAGCATCAGCGAAAAGCGCGTTATCGAAGCGGCAATCCGCGACGACGCCGGCTTGTGCGGCCGGCTGGTCGCCGAGCCGCGTCCGACCGTCGAGCGCCTGCTCGGGCGCAGCCTGCCGGCCGGGACCGAAATCCGCGTGCATGTCGAGACCGAGGAGCCGGTCTATTACTTCGCCGTGCCGGCGGTCGGGGCCGCCATCGACATCCCCGAGCCGCTGACCCGCCGCCACGTGTTCGAGAACGTGCTGCTGGAAGCCGCCGCCCGCGACGACGGCGAGATGCGCCGCCGCGCCGCCGCCGATCCCATCGGCTTCTTCCGGGCGCTGACCGACAACGTGCCCGAGAACGGCGTCGCCGCCCGTGGCGAACTGTTGGTGGACGATGCCGCGACCGTGCACATCGTCGTCCCCAAGGCCTCGGAATCCATCACCGACGAACTGCCCGACGATCTGATGGACTTCGTCTCGGGCGGCTCGCCCAGCCCCTGCAACTCGCGTGCGGGCCAAAACTCGGGCAACGCGGAAAACCAGTCGTCGATCCCAAGCTGAGCGGGCGTTCCGGGGGGATGGGGCGCCTTGTTCGTCAACGACCAGAAGGCCGTCGATAGCTACGAGAAATCGCTGAAGCAGACCTTCGACCGGTCTTTCGCGGCGATTTCCCGCAGCGTGGTGTTCCGCAAGGCGACGCTCGAGCGTTTGGCCTCGCCCGAGCAGTTGGACCGGCTCGTCACCATCGCCGATCCCCGCCACTGGATCGTCCTGGCGGCGCTGTGGCTGCTGGCGGCGGTGGTGGTGGCCTGGGGCTTCCTGGGCGAAGTGCCGACCAGCGTACCGGCCAAGGGCATCCTGGTCGCCGAGGGCGGCCGGGTGCTGGTCGCCATGAGCCCGACCACCGGCACGGTGGCCGAGGTGCTGGTGTCGGTGGGCGACACCGTGCGCCAGGGCCAGCCGGTCGCCGCCATCCGCCAGACCGAGGCGCTGCGGCGCCTGGCCCATTCCCGCGAGGTGGTGGCCGAACGCGAACGCGAACTGGCGTCGCGCCGCGACCTGCTGGCCCGCGAGGTCGACCTCAAGCAGGTCAACCTGCGCAAGCGCCAGGCGGCGCTTCGGCAGTCCATGGAAGCGGCCCGCCAGCGCCGCGACTACCTGACCACCCAGATGAACAATCGCCAGGAACTGTCGGACCTGGGCTATGCCACCGCCGACCGCATCGAGGAGGTGCGCGTCGAACTCAACCGCGCGCGCCAGGACATCAGCGACGGCGACGCCGGAATCGCCGCGCTGGAGGCCGAGATCACCCAGGTCGAGCTGGCCAGGACCAAGGAACTGGCGCAGCTGGAGCAGCGGCTGGCCGAGGCCAGGCGCGGCGTCGACGAGATCGAGACCAGCATCGACCAGGCGGCGACGGTGCTGGCCCCCGGCGACGGCCGGGTCACCGAAGTCAAGCTGGCGGCCGGCGCGGTGGTCGCCCTGGGCCAGCCGGTGCTGTCCATCGAATCGGCCGGCGCCGTCCTTCAGGGCATCGTCTACATCCCCACCGAGCACGGCAAGAAGGTGCGACCGGGAATGCCGGCCCGCATCGAGCCCTCGATGATCCGCAAGGAGGAATACGGCACGCTGGTCGGCAAGGTGGTCAGCGTGTCCGACTTTCCGGCCACCCGCCAGGGCATCGCCGCCCTGGTGCAGAACGACACCATGGTCGAACAATACACCAAGGCCGGCGCACCCTATGAAGCGCGGGTGAACCTGGTCCCCGCCACCACGCCCAGCGGCTATGCCTGGACGTCGGGCGACGGGCCTGCCGTGCGGATGACCAGCGGCACGGTCGTCGAGGCCAACATCGCCGTCGAACGGCGCCGCCCGGTCGACCTGATCCTGCCGCTGATGCGCAAGGCGGTCGGCATCGATGGCTGAGGCCACCCCCCGCAAGTCCATGCGGGCACGCACGCCCACCGTGCTGCAGATGGAGGCGACCGAGTGCGGCGCCGCCTCGCTCGCCATGGTGCTGGCCCATCACGGCCGCTGGGTGCCGCTGGACGAACTGCGCCAGGCCTGCGGCGTGTCGCGCGACGGCAGCAACGCCTCGAACATCCTCAAGGCGGCGCGCGGCTTCGGGATGATCGCCAAGGGCTTCAAGAAGGAGCCCGGCAAGCTGTTGGACGTTCCGGTGCCCTCGATCATCCACTGGAATTTCAGCCATTACATGGTGTTCGAGGGCATCGTCGGGAACCGTGCGTACCTCAACGACCCGTCCCACGGCCCGCGCGTCGTCGGCCTGGACGAACTGGACGAATGCTTCACCGGCGTGGTGCTCGGCTTCACCCCCACCGAGGCGTTCACCAAGGGCGGTTCGCCGCCCGACGCGTGGAGCCAGCTCAAGACGGTGCTCGGCCATTCCCGCGACGGGCTGATCCTGGCCGCCGGGTTCAGCATGCTGCTGATCCTGCCCGGACTGATCGTGCCGGGGCTCGCCCGGCAATTCGTCGATCAGGTGCTGGTGCGCCGGCTCGACGATTGGGTGATCCCGCTTTGCGTCGGCATGGCGCTGGCCGCCCTGTTCTCGACGCTGGTGACGGCGTTGCAGCAATCGGTGCTGCTGCGGCTGGAAACCAAGCTTGGAGTGGTCCTGTCCACCCGCTTCCTTGGCCGGCTGCTCGCCCTGCCCATGGGCTTCTTCACCCAGCGCTCGACCGGCGACCTGGCCGGGCGCTTCACCGCCACCGACCGGGTGGCGCAGCTGCTGTCGGGCGAGCTTGCCACCAACGCGTTCAACATGCTGGCCGTATTGTTCTATGTGGCCGCCATGGCGGTGTACGACTGGGTGCTGGCGGTGGTCGGGCTGGCGATGATCGCCGCCAATCTGGCGGCGGTTCACCTGGTCAAGGAACGTCGGCGCGAGCTCAACCGCAAGCTGGTCAACGACCAGGGCAAGCTGTTGGGGGCCACCACCAGCGCCATCGTCTCCATCGAAAGCCTGAAGGTCTCGGGCACCGAGGATGCCGCCTTCGCCGTGTGGAGCGGCCACCAGGCCCAGGCGCTGTCGAGCGAACAGGCGCTGGTGGGCTGGAATACCACCCTGACCGTCGCCCCCACCCTGTTGTCGGCCTTGACCGTGGTCGCCATCGTCGGCGTCGGCGGCATGCGGGTGATGGACGGCATCCTGTCGGTCGGCGGGCTGGTGGCGGTCCAAAGCCTGATGACCAGCCTCACCACGCCGGTGGCGCAGCTGGTCGCCCTGGCCGGGCGCATGCAGACGGTGATCGGCGACCTGGAGCGTCTGGCCGACGTCCTCGACCGCCCGCGGCCGGCCTCGCCGCCCGAGGAGTCCGAAGGCGGCGGCGAGCGTCTCGAGGGCGCCATCGAACTGAGGAACGTGACCTTCGGCTACAATCCCTGCGCCGCCCCGCTGATCGAGGGCTTCGACCTGACGCTCAAGCCGGGCATGCGGGTGGCCCTGGTGGGCGGCTCGGGCAGCGGCAAGTCGACGCTCGGCCGCCTCATCTGCGGGCTCTACAAGCCGTGGTCGGGCGAGATCCTGATCGACGGCCGCCGGGTCGAGGACATTGCGCCCAACGTGTTCGCCCGCTCGGTCGCCTATGTCGACCAGGACATCTTCCTGTTCGAGGGCAGCGTGCGCGACAACCTGACGCTTTGGGACGCCACCATCCCCGATTCCGCCATCACCGACGCGCTGCGCGACGCCGAGATCCTGGCCGACGTCGCCATGCGGGCCGGCCATGTGGATTCCCATGTGATCGAGGGCGGCGGCAACTTCTCGGGCGGGCAGCGCCAGCGCCTGGAAATCGCCCGCGCGCTGGTCGGTTCGCCGTCGATCCTGGTGCTGGACGAAGCCACGGCGGCGCTCGACCCGGTGACCGAGAAGCGCATCGACGAACATGTGCGTCGCCGCGGCCAGACCTGCATCGTCATCGCCCACCGCCTGTCCACCATCCGCGATTGCGACGAGATCATCGTCTTGAAGCATGGCCGGGTGGTCGAACGCGGCAGCCATGACGGATTGATGGCCCAGGGCGGCGCCTATGCCCATCTGATCGGAGCCGAGGCGTGATCCGTCCGGCGACGACCGCCCAACCCATCCTTCTGTGGCGGGAGACCGGCCCGTCGCGGGTGGCCGCCGGCCATCTCGACCTTTTCAGCGTGCGGGTGGTGGCCGGCGAGCCCGAGGGGCGGCGCTCGTTCCTCTTGCGCCTGGAACGCGGCCAGCTGGCGCTGCCTCTGCCGCTCGCCGCCGACGGCGACGAGGCGCTGGGCGTCGTCGCCGTGGCCGGGCTGGGCGGCGCGGTCGAGGACGCC
>JADGAL010000206.1 GCA_015232025.1 Alphaproteobacteria bacterium | reverse complement strand
ATGCGCAGATCGGACAGGAAACGCGCCGCCATCCACCAGCCGATCACCTGGACCAGCACGCCGGTGGCGCTCCAGATCACCAGATCGAGCAGGCTGGTGGCATGCATCAGCACGCTGGCGATCGGCAACGCCAAGCCGATCATGGTGCCGCCCAGCGCCACCGCCGCCGCGCGATTGCCGGCGCGGATCAGGCGGACCTCGTCATAGGGCGTGATGCGCATGTAAAGCGCCATGCCGGTCAGAAAGCAGGCGAGCGCGGCGCCGACCCAGGCCAGGTAAGTCCCGAAGGACACCAACGTGATCATCTTCCCCCCTGTCGACCGGACGCTACGGGCACTATACCCGGTTTTCGCGACCGCTCAACAAGCCGCCACTCAGGGGGAATGGGTCGGGACGGCCGCAAGGGCCATTTCGATGGCGAACACCGATCCGACGTTCGGAACCGAGCTTACGGTGACCGAATGCCCAAGCAGGTGCGACAGGCGCCGCACGATGGCCAGCCCCAAGCCCAGCCCCTGCCCGCGGGTTTGCTCGGATTCGCCGACTTGGCGGAACTCTTCCCAGATGGCGTCGAGATGCTCGCGCCGGATGCCCACGCCGGTATCGTGAATTTCGACGCGAAGATGCGCGACCATCTCGTGGCACCGGACGGCGACCCGGCCGGAGTGGGTGTTGCGCAGCGCGTTTTCCAGAAGATTGCGCACTATGCGTCCCAACAAGGCGCGGTCGCTGCGCACGATCGCCCCGCAATCGGCGACGTGAAGCTCCAACCGCTTCGCCGCCGCCACCTGGGCATAGGCGTTGCCGATCGGCCCCAGCACCTCGCGGATGGGGAAATCCTCGATCTCGGGTCTGACCACATCGGAATCCAGGCGCGACATGTCGAGCAAGCCGTCCAGCAACTCGCGCATGGTCTCAAGCCCCTGTCCAAGGTGCTCGAACGCGTCTTGGCCGCGTTCGGCGACGTATGGCCTGAGCAGTTCCCGGAACAGCAGCAGCGACTGCATGGGCTGGCGCAGATCGTGGGACGCCACCGCCAGGAACCGCGATTTGGCCCGACCGGCCCGCGCCATGGCGATTTCGGCCTCTTTGCGCTCGGTGATGTCGATCACCGAGCCGACATGGCCAAGGAACGCCCCGTCATCGGCGAAGCGCGGGGCGGCGGCGCCCATCACCCAGCGCCACCCTCCCCCGTGCCAGCACAGGCGGTATTCGAAACGGTAGCGGGCGCGGGTGGCGTGGGCCGCGCGGATCGCCTCAAGGGCGCCCTCGCGATCCTCGGGGTGCAGCGCGTCCAGCCAGCCGAGGCCCAGCGCGTCGTCGGGCTTCTGGGCGGTGAACTCGTACCAGCCCCGGTTGGCGTAGGTGCGGCGCCCCTCGGGGTCGGTGACCCACACCATGACCGGGGCGTGGTCGGCCATATGGCGGAAGCGGGCCTCGCTTTCGCGCAAGGCGAGGTCGGCGCGCGCGCGCGCCACCGCCGCCCATGTCCACTCGGCGGCGTCCCTGGCCGAGGCCCGTTCCGCCCCCGTCCAGTGGCGGGGCTCGCGGTGATGGACGGCCACCACGTTCACCAGCCGGCGGTCGATGACGATGGGAACGTAGGCGACGGCCCGAGCCGCCTCGTCCGCCAGGGGCTGGCCAAGATCGGCCAGGCGATGGCGGCCGACCATCGAGGGAATCGGCCCGTCGCTCCAATCGACGGAAATCGTCACCCATTCGCCGTCGGCGTCGACGTCGCCATAGCCGACCTGCGACACCCCGAGATGGCGCCCCAGCATCTCGGCGGCGGCGGCGATGATCGAGGTGGGATCGCCAAGTTGGCGCAGCCGCTCTTCGAAGCGCGCGCGGAAGGCCCGCGCCCGTTCGGCGATGACCTTCCCGGTGGTTTCGACGCAGGCGCAGAACACGCCCGCGACCCGGCCCTCGTCGTCGCGCACCGGGGTGTAGGAAAAGGCGAAATGCGTCTTCTCGGGGTAGCCGTGCCGGTACATGGTGAAGGCGATGTCGTCCATGTGGGTCGATTTGCCCGCATAGGCGCGCTCCATGATGGGCTGGACTTGCGGGCGGATGTCGAACCACACGTCGTAGAAGGGGCGGCCCAGGGCGCGAGGGTGGCGCTTGCCCAGCAGCGTGGCGTAGCGGTCGTTGTAAAGGATGATGCGCTCGGTCCCCCAGACGATGAACATCGGCTGATTGGAGCCCAGGATCAGGGCCACCACCGTGCGCAACGGCCGAGGCCAATCCGCCGGAGGGCCGAGCGGATTGGTGGACCAATCATAAGAGCGCATCAGATCGCCGATGACGCCGCCATCGGCGAACAGGCCAGTACTCGGGTCCAAGTGAACTCTCCAGCTTCCTATCGCTTGAGCGGGCAATGCTCGCGTAGCAGGTTCAGAATGACGTCGGGCTTGAACGGCTTTCGGATGACGCCGAGCGGCCGCAGCTCGGCCAGATCGCGCAAATCCCCCTTGCCCGTGATGAAGACGACCGGCACGTCGCGGAGTTCGGGATCTTCCAGTTGACGGCGACGAAACTCGGCGCCGTCCATGACCGGCATCATCAGATCGAGAAGGATCAGGCACGGCGTCTTCGACGTTCGGCACCGCTCCAGCAGCGTCAACGCCTCCTGGCCATTTTCCGCGCCATGAATTTCATACCCCTCCAATTCCAGAAGCATTTGAATGCTCTTCCGGATGAGATGATCGTCCTCGACGATAATAAGCATCGCCACTATCGCGTACCCTCCATGGACGGCAGTTCAACGGTGAAGGCGCTTCCTTGGCCGGGGGCCGAGACCAGCGACAGGCGGCCGCCCAGCGTGGCCACGATCTCCTTGACCAAGGCGAGTCCGAGGCCCACCCCCGGCGCATGCTTCCGGTCGACGTCTTCAAGATGCTCGAACGGCTCGAATACCTTTTGCTGGCGATCGGGCGGAATGCCGACGCCGGTGTCGGACACCTCGATCCGCACCAGCCGTCCCGTCGCCATGACGCGCGCCGACACCCGGCCTCGCGGCGTGTACTTGATCGCGTTGTCGAGAAGATGGCGGACGGCGACCCCGACCAGCGCCGGATCGCTGACCAATGGCGGCACGTCGCCCTCGGTCGCGCAGTCGAGTTCCAGGCCGCGGCGCCCAGCCTCGTCGCGCGCGTCGGCGCACGCCGCGACCACCAGCTGGGCGGGGTCGAAGCGCTCGGCCCGAACGTTCAGACGCCCGCCGGCGACCCGGCTGTACTCCAACACGGAACCGACCAACCGCGTCAGCCGGCCCATGGCGGCGCCGATATCCGCGAAGATCGCGTCGTCGGCGCGGAAGCGGCGCTGGAGCAACGCCAGTTGGAGTTCAAGCTGGGTCAACGGGGTCCGCAACTCGTGCGAGACCATGTCGAGGAAGGCCGACTTGGCCTGGGTCGCCTGTTCCGCCTTGTCCCTCGCCACCCGCATCTCGTCGGCGTTCCGGCGGAGCGCGCGGTTGACGGCCGCGACCTCGCGGGCGAGTTCCTCGAGGTTCCGTTGGCGACCCTCGACCTCGGCCCACAGAAGGTCCCTGGCGCGCTTGGCCTGCAACAGGTTGTCGACGCGCGCCCGCAATTCGTCGGCGGCGAACGGCTTGACCACGTAATCCTGCGTCCGCCCGCGCAGCAGGCGGGTGCGGAGGGGCTGATCGGCGCGGGCCGACAGCACCATGATCGGAATCTCGGCGAGATGGGGCCGCGCCCGCATCTCGGCGACCATCCGGTCACCGCTCATCCTGGGCATCATGATGTCGGTCAGGACCAGATCCGGCGCCAGCCGTTCGGCCGCCGCCAATCCATCGACCCCGTCCTCGGCGGTGGCGACGCGCGCCAGGCCGCTCAAGCTTTTGGCGATGAACGCCCGCAGATCGGGATTGTCGTCGACCACGAGGACCAGGGGGCGATCCTCGCCGGGCGCGGCCCCGTCGGCGTCGCTGGGGATGGCGTCCGCCGAGCCGCCCTCGGCGACCATGACCACGTCGCCAAGGGCGTCGCCCACCGCCGGGGCGACGGGCGTTCCCTCGGGCGCCGTCAAGGGAATGACCACCCGGAACAAGGCGCCGCCCGCCGCCGCGTCGTCGACCACCACGGTCCCGCCGTGCTGGGTGACGAACTCCTTGGCGATCGCCAGGCCAAGTCCGGTTCCACCGCCGCGCTGCGGCTCGCCGCCCCGCGCGAAGCGTTCGAAGATCATCTCCCGCATATCGCCCGGCACGCCGGGGCCATTGTCGCCCACTTCGATGACGGCGTTTTCTCCCGCCGCCCTTAGCCTGACCTCGATCAGCCCGGTCCGGTCGGGCACATGCTTGAAGGCGTTCGACATCAGGTTGAAGATTACGCGGCCCAGCTTGGCCGGGTCGATTTGCGCCGCCAGTCGCTCGGGCGCGTCGACCAGCAGCGCGACCCCGCGCCGCGCCGCCGCCGCTTGGAAATGCGCGGCGATCTGGCGCACCGACTCCGCAAGGTCGGACTGGCGGTAGTCCGGTCGCATCGGTCCCGCGTCGAGCCGCGACAGATCGAGCAGATCGGTGACATAGGCCAGCAGGGTCTGGGCGTTGCGTCGCACCACGTCCAAATCGTTTCGCCACGCGGACGGCATGTCGGGGTTCGCCAACAGATCGTCGACCGGGCCAAGAATGAGGGCGAGCGGCG
Source organism: Alphaproteobacteria bacterium (assembly GCA_015232025.1). Lineage (GTDB taxonomy): Bacteria > Pseudomonadota > Alphaproteobacteria > Rhodospirillales > Magnetospirillaceae > JADFZP01. The sequence goes on along the minus strand of JADGAL010000206.1, from coordinate 1,522 downwards.
TCCGCAATTCGTGGCTGACATTGGCGAAGAACCGGCTTTTCGCCTCGTCGAGTTCCTTGACCTGGTTGAGCGCGATCTCAAGCTCCGCCTTCTTGCGCGCGACTTCGGTCTCGGCCCGTTTGCGGTCGGTGATGTCGAGGTTGACGCCCACCCACGAGGTGATCGTCCCGTCGTCGTCGCGCACCGGCCGACCGCGGCTCAACACGGTGCGATACTCGTTGTCCGGCCCCAGGATGCGGTGCTCGTACTCCCACAGCTCGCCGGTGCGGATGCAGTGCATCCAGCGGTCCAGCATCGCCTTGACGGTGTCGGGGTCGTAACGCCTGGTCCAGCCGAACTCGGACTGCTCCTCCTGGGTCATGTCCAGCAATTCCAGGAACGAGGGGCTGACATAGCGGGCGCCGCCATTGGCGTCGCACAGCCAGACGCCATAGGGGATCGCTTCGCCCATGATCCGGTATTGCGCCTCGGACTCGGCCAGGGCGTGGGACTTGCCGATCAGCGCCTCTTCCGCCAGCTTGCGGTCGGTGATGTCTTCGATGATGCCGATCGCCGTCGCCGCCCGACCGTCACCCTCGCCGACGATCATGCCGCTGGCCGCCACCCAGCGCACGCCGCCGTCCGGCAAGCGGACGCGGTACTGCTCGCGATAGGGCGCGCGTTCCGCCGCCGCCCCGATGAAGGTCGCGTAGACGCGGTCCTTGTCGTCGGGATGCAAGAGATCGCGCCAAGTCTCGACGCTTAGCGCGCCAAGCCCCGAAACCCCCAGGATGTCCGCCGCGCGGGCGCTGACGGTGATCACCGCCTTGGCCAAGTCGCATTCCCACGTCCCCAACTGGGCCGCCTCGATGGCCAGTTGGAGGCGTTCGCGTTCCAGTCCGTCGGCCAGAACGGAGTGCGTTCCTTCCACCATCGGTCCTACCCACCCGTCCTTCGCAAGGGATAGGTGAGGTGCGATCCAGCTCTTTGAAATACCCCATCCGAGGCGGGGCGGGACTCAGCGCGCGCCGGGTGGGACCCCGGCATTGTCGGCGATCACGCGACCCAGCGCGCACCAGTCAAGCTCGCCCATCCCCCGGGCGACCCCGGACAGGAGATTGTCCCGGACCAGGCTGGCGGTGGGCATCGGCACCTTGGCGTCCGACCCCGCCGCGAGGACCAGCGACACGTCCTTGAGCCCCAGTCTCAGCGTGAAGCCGGGTGGCTCGAACGCCTCGTCCAGGACCATGTGCCCATAGGCCTGATAGATCGGCGACCGGAACATGGTCGCGTTGACGATGTCGAGGAACTGCCGGGGATCGAGACCCGACTTCCGCAGCAGGGCGAAGGCTTCCGACAAGGTTTCCAGCACGGCGGCGATGGTGAAGTTGCCGGCCAGCTTGACCACGTTGGCCCCTTCCGGGGCGTCGGCGACATGGAACCAGCCCTGGCCCAGGGTCTCGAACAGCGGCCGGCAGGACTCGACGGCGTCGGGGGCGCCGCCGGCCACGATCCACAACGCGCCCGCCGCCGCCGCGTCGGG
>JADGAL010000205.1 GCA_015232025.1 Alphaproteobacteria bacterium | reverse complement strand
CGCCTACGATGCCGAGGCGGCCCGCCGCGCCGGCTCGATGTCCTATGGCGGCATCACCTTGGCGCAGGTTTCTTCGCAGCGACGCTCGGCCGACAATTGACCTCGGCCCCTTTTTGGCGTCTTCTTCGGCCCGGGGGATAGGCAAGGGCCGTATGACCATCAAGGATTTCGCGCGCGTGGCCGGCGACTGGAACCGGCATCTCGTCGATCTGGTCAGTGATCTGGTCTGCGTCTGCCGCGACGGCATTCTCGTCAGCGTCAATGTCGCGGGCGCGCGCATGCTGGGCCATGACGACGAGTCGACGCTGGTCGGCCGCCCGATCGGCGCCATCATCCATCCCGATTTCGCCGAAATCGTCGAAATGGGCATCGACGTGCTGGCCGAGGAATCGGGCAGCGTGCCGCTGATCCTGATCCGCCGCGACGGCGAATCGGTCGAGGTCGAGATCACCGCGCGGGCCTTCGACGATTCCGGCCACTCGACGGTGCTGATCCACGCCCGCGACATCACCGAGCGCACCCGCGCCGTCGAGCACCTGCTGAAAAGCGAGGAACGCTATCGCCGGCTCGTCGAGTTGGCGCTCGACTTCACCTGCACCTGCGCGGGCGACGAGATCACCTTCATCAACCGGGCCGGCGCGCGCCTGCTGGGCGCCGGCTCGGCGACCGAATTGGTCGGGCGGCGCATCGTCGAGCTGGTCCATCCCGATTACGCCGTGGTGTTCGCCGATGGGCTGGGCGCCCTGGCCGCCGAGAAGGGGCCGCTGCCGCTCAAATTGGTCCGCCTCGACGGCGGCGTGCTGGATGTCGAATGCGTGGTGCTGCCGCTGGGCGCGGCCGGCGAACACGCCTTCATGATCGAGGCGCGCGACGTCACCGAGTTGAAGCGCGCCCAAGAGGGCCTGCGCGAGCGCGAGCAGCGCCTGCAAGGCATCATGGACACGGTGGCCGAAGGCATCATCACCGCCGATGAACACGGCCTGATCCAGTCCGCCAATCCGGCGGTCGAGCGCACCTTCGGCTGGTCGGCCCGCGAATTGCGGGGCCGCAACCTCAAGGTCCTGATGCCCGAACCCTACGCGTCGGGCCATGACGGCTATCTGGAGCGCTATCTCGGCGGCGGCCACGCCCGCGTGATGGGCCTGGGCCGCGAGGTCGAGGGGCTTCGCAAGGACGGCAGCGTGTTCCCGCTGGAAATCAACGTCGCCGAGTTGAAGCGCGGCCGCACCCGTCTGTTCATCGGCATCCTGCGCGACATCACCGAGCGCAAGCGGGCCGAGGAGGCGTTGCGCCGCGCCCGCGACGAGCTTGAGGTGCGGGTCGAGGAACGCACGCGCGAACTGCGGCAACTCAGCCAGCAGACCCGCCAGATCCTCGATTCGGCGAGCGAGGAGGGCATCGTCGGCTTCGACCGCACCGGCTTGGTCACCTTCGCCAATCCGGCGGCCGCCGCCATGCTGGCCGAAGGCGTCGAGGCGATGGTCGGGCGACCCTACGCCGACATCTTAAGCGAGGCGCGCCTGACCGAAAGCGGCGAGGCGGTGCCGATCGGCTCGATGCTCGATCTGGGCTATCGGCTGCGCGACCTGCAGATCACCCTGCGCCGGCCGGATGGCGAGGCGGCGCTGGAACTGAACGGCGCGCCGATCGAGGAGGACGGCGTGGTGGTCGGCGCCGTGGCGGTGATGCGCGACGTCACCGACCGCAAGCTGGCCGAATCCAAGCTGCGTCTGGCGGCCACCGTGTTCGAGACCACCGCCGAGACCATCATGGTGCTCGACGCCCACCACCGCATCACCGCCGTCAATCCCGCCTTCACCGAGATCGGCGGCTGGCCGGCCGAAGAGGCGCTGGGCACCGTGCCGGCCTTCCTGTCGCGCGAGGCCAAGGAGGGAGAGGACGACCGCTCGCTGATCTGGGACAGCGTGGCCCGCACCGGCCGCTGGCAGGGCGAGCTGTGGAACGTCCGCCGCAACGGCGAGCCCTACGCCGAGCGCATCGCCATCTCGGCCATTCCCGACGAGCACGGCGACGCCCGCGAATATGTGGTGGTGGCCAGCGACATCACCCAGCGCAAGCTGGACGAGGAGCGCATCCGCTACCAGGCCAATTACGACTCGTTGACCGGCCTGCCCAACCGCACCCTGTTCATGGACCGCCTGAACCAGGGCGTGTCGACGGCGGTGCGCGGCGAGACCATGCTGGGCCTGATGTTCATCGATCTCGACGGCTTCAAGATGGTCAACGACACGCTGGGCCACGACATCGGCGATCTGCTGCTGATCGAGGCCGGTCGGCGGCTGGGCGAGAGCGTGCGCGCCAACGACACCGTGGCCCGCCTGGGCGGCGACGAGTTCACCGTCATCATGCCCAACCTGCTGGACTTCCGGAACGCCTCGGTGATCGCCCAGCGCATCATCGAGCGGCTGGAGGAGCCCTTCGTGCTGGGCCGCCACGAGACCTTCGTTTCGGCCTCGATCGGCATCACCACCCTGCCGCACGACGCCACCGACGCGCAAAGCCTGCTGAAGAACGCCGACTCTGCGATGTATCGCGCCAAGGAACAGGGCAAGGCCAATTTCCAGTTCTTCACCGCCGACATGAACTCGCAGGTCAGCGAGCGGATGGTGCTGAAGAACGGCCTGTCCAAGGCCTTGGAACGCGGCGAGCTTTCGGTGTGCTATCAGCCCAAGCTCGATCTGGCGAGCGGCCGGTTCACCGGATGCGAGGCGCTGCTGCGCTGGACCAGCGCCGAACTGGGCCAGGTCTCTCCGGTGAAGTTCATCCCGGTGCTGGAAGAGACCGGCCTGATCGGCCCGGTCGGCGAATGGGTGCTCGAAACCGCCTGCCGGCAGTACCGGGAATGGCGCGACATGGGACTCGCCGAGATGCGGGTGGCGGTCAACCTGTCGGTGCGCCAGCTTCGCCAGCCGGGGATCGCCCAGGCGGTGGCCGCCGTGCTCGACCGCGCCGGCATCGAAGCCTCGGGGATCGAGATCGAGATCACCGAAAGCATGATCATGAAGGACACCGAGAACGCGGTGGCCGTGCTGCGCGAACTGAACGGGATGGGCATCCAACTGGCCATGGACGATTTCGGAACCGGCTATTCCTCGCTCAGCTATCTCAAGCGCTTTCCCCTGCACACCATCAAGATCGACCGCTCGTTCGTGGCCGAGATCGCCAGCGATTCCGACGATCTCGAGATCATCCGCACCATCATCACCATGGGCCATTCCCTGCGCCGCCGCATCGTCGCCGAGGGCGTCGAGACCGAGGCGCAGAAGGACATCCTCACCCGCCTGGGATGCGACGAGATCCAGGGCTTCCTGGTCAGCCATCCGCTGCCCGCCGCCGACTTCACCCGCCTGCTGATCGCGCGGCGCGCCTCGACCTGACGCTTGGTCGTTCGAACAACGAAAAGTTGGGAACACCAAGGACACCAAGGACACCAAGGCGAACGGAACCAGGGCGCGCCACGTCGCCTCCCTCGCGAAGCTCCGACCGCCGCGGCCGACCGACCCGTGGGTAGCGTTCCTCCCGCCCGGTCGAGGGGGATTATCCAGCACTATTCGCGTAATTTGCTTTGACGGCGCGGCGGCTGGGTGGTAGATCGCTAAGTTGGGGAGGACGGCTTTTTCATGGCACTGGACAAGAAGACGTCGATCGAAATCGTAATAGCGGAAAAGAACCCGCTGCTGCAGCAGAGCCTCGTCAAGCTGTTCCAAGATGACGACCGCTTCTGCCTGCTGGCCCTCGCCCCGGATGGTGAGCGCTTTTTGGCCGCGATCGAGCGGATCAGTTTCGACATCGGCATCGTCGGCTGGGAAATGCCTTCGCTCGACGGCCGCGGCGTGCTGCAGGCGCTGCGGGGCCGCGAAGGCCCGCGGATCATCGTCTATACCGGCAGCGGCAACCCCGACGTGCCGCGCCAGGCCATGGCGCTGGGGGCGGCCGGCTTCTGCTCGAAGAACGAGCCGCCGGCCCAACTGGTCGAGACGATCATGGCGGTGGCCTCGGGCCGCATGGTGTTTCCCTTCATCGACGTGGCGCGCCTCGCCTCGGACCCCTTCGCCGGGCTGACCCCGCGCGAGCGCGAGCTGTTGTCGGCCTTGGCCGGCGGGCTGACCAACCAGCAGATGGCGGGCCAGCTCGACATCTCGCTCAACACCGTCAAATTCCACCTCAAGAATTTGTACGACAAGTTGGGGGTGAGCAATCGCGCCCAGGCCGTCGCCTTCTATTTGAAGGGCCGCGAGGGGCGCTGATCCCACCCGGACGGGCGGGCACAAACCCGCCTCTAAGAGTTTGGTTGCCAACTCGCGGGGGTGTTTGCAGCGTTCCGCCGCCCCGCGATGATCTTCCCAGGCCGACAGAGCCAATATAACGGGAGGGAACACGGTGCTTCTGGACGAACGGCGCCTCGCGCCGAGGAAGTGCGTGATTCGCTCGGGCCATCTCGGCTACACAATCCGCGCCATGATAGACCGCGCGCCCCTTCGCCACGATCTTGCCCAGCCCGCCGGCCGCTCACCATGTGGTGAAGGCGGTGACTGGTCGCCCCAGACGTCTCTCCAAGCAAGGATGAAGCGATGACCGCCAAGACCGCCATTGCCAGCCACGCCGAGATGGCCAACGCCATCCGCTTTCTCGCCGCCGACGCGATCGAGAAGGCCAAGTCCGGGCATCCCGGCATGCCGATGGGCATGGCCGACGTGGCGACCGTGCTGTTCACCCGCTTCATGAAGTTCGATCCCAAGGCGCCCCGCTGGGCGGATCGCGACCGCTTCGTGCTGTCGGCCGGGCACGGCTCGATGCTGCTGTATTCGCTGGCCTATCTCACCGGCTACGAAGACATCGACATCGAGCAGATCAAGAGCTTCCGCCAGTTGGGCGCCCGCACGGCGGGCCATCCCGAATATGGTCACGTCGCGATGGCCGACACGACCACCGGGCCGCTCGGCCAGGGCATCACCAACGCGGTCGGCTTCGCGTTGGCCGAGCGCATGATGGCGGCGCGCTGGGGCAAGGAACTGGTCGACCATTACACCTACGTGATCGCGGGCGACGGCTGCCTGATGGAGGGCATCAGCCAGGAGGCGGTCTCGATGGCCGGCCACTGGAAGCTGGGCAAGCTGGTCGTCCTGTGGGACGATAACCACATCTGCATCGACGGCGACACCGCGCTGACCCTCTCGGACGACCAGTGCAAGCGCTTCGAGGCCTCGAACTGGCACGTCCAGAAGGTCGACGGCCATGATCCCGAGGCGGTGGCCAAGGCCATCGAGGCGGCGAAGGCCAGCGACAAGCCCTCGCTGATCGCCTGCCGCACCATCATCGGCTATGGCGCGCCGACCAAGGCCGGCAGCGAGAAGACCCACGGCGCCCCGCTCGGCGCCGAGGAACTGGCCGGCATGCGCGACAAGCTGTCTTGGCCCCACGCCCCCTTCGTGGTGCCCGACGCGGTGCTGTCCGCCTGGCGCGCCGCCGGTTCGCGCGGCGCCGCCGATCGCGCCGCCTGGGAGAAGCGTCTGGCCGCCGCGCCCAACCGCGCCGAGTTCGACCGCACCAACGCCGGCACCCTGCCGGCCGGCTGGCAAAAGGCGATCTTCGAGTTCAAGAAGAAGACCTCGGCCGACAAGCCGAAGCTGGCCACCCGCAAGGCCAGCCAGGACGTCCTCGAGGTCCTGACCCCGGTGATCCCCGAGATGATCGGCGGCTCGGCCGACCTGACGCACTCGAACCTGACCCACACCAAGGTCACCAAGTCGGTCACGCCCGAGGACTTCTCGGGCCGCTACCTGCATTACGGCGTGCGCGAGCACGGCATGGCGGCGGTGATGAACGGCTTGGCGCTGCATGGCGGCTTCGTGCCCTATGGCGGCACCTTCCTGGTGTTCGCCGACTACCTGCGCCCGGCCTTGCGCATGTCGGCGCTGATGGGCCTGCGGGTGATCTACGTGCTGACCCACGATTCGATCGGCCTGGGCGAGGACGGCCCGACCCACCAGCCGATCGAGACGGTGGCGGCGTTGCGCGCCATGCCCAACGTGCTGACCTTCCGTCCCTGCGACCCGGTCGAGACGGCCGAGTGCTATCAGGTGGCGCTCGAGACGGCGACCGGCCCCTCGGTGATGGCCCTGTCGCGCCAGAACCTGCCGGTGCTGCGCACCGAGCACACCGACGAGAACCTGTCGGGCAAGGGCGGCTACGTGATGGCCGAGGCCGATGGCGACCGCAAGGTGACCATCATCGCCACCGGCTCGGAGGTGTCGCTGGCCATGGAGGCCCGCG
>JADGAL010000204.1 GCA_015232025.1 Alphaproteobacteria bacterium | reverse complement strand
CACCGACGGCCGCGACGGGGTCGGCGACAACGCCGGAGCCATCGTGACGCCCGACACCGTGCGGCGCGCCCGCGCGGCCGGCCTGGACCCCCTGGCCCGCTTGGCCGACAATGACGCGCTGGCGGTGTTCGAGGCGCTGGGCGATCTGGTCCACACCGGGCCGACCCACACCAATGTCAATGATTTCAGAGCCATTCTGGTTGGCTGAAAACCACACCAATGGGGCGCGGCGCCGGGCGACCAATTGGTCCATGATGCGACCGCCTTCCGGAAAGGACGCGGAATGAGAAGAACGAGAAACGCCAAGATCATCGCCACGCTAGGCCCGGCGAGCACCGAACCGCACGCCATCGAAAGCCTGTTCATGGCCGGGGCCGACGTGTTCCGCCTGAATTTCAGCCACGGCACCCATACCGACCACCGCCGCCGCATCGAGATCATCCGCGATCTCGAACGCCACGCCCGCCGGCCGATCGGCGTGCTGGCCGATCTGCAGGGGCCTAAGCTGCGCGTCGGCCTGTTCCACGGCGGCAAGGCGACGCTGGGCTCGGGCGACGTCTTCCGCCTGGACCTCGACCAAGCGGCGGGCGACCGCACGCGCGCCGCCCTGCCCCACCCGGAAGTGTTCGCGGCGCTGACGGTCGGCACCGAATTGCTGCTCGACGACGGCCGCATCCGCCTGCGGGTCGAACATCACGGGGCGGATTTCGCCGAAACCCGCGTGCTGGTCGGCGGCGAATTGTCCAACCACAAGGGGCTCAACGTCCCCAACGTCGTGCTGCCGCTGTCGGCGATGACGCCCAAGGACCGCTCGGACCTCGCCGCCGCCCTGGACATGGGCGCCGACTGGATCGCGCTGAGCTTCGTGCAGCGCCCCGAGGACGTGGCCGAGGCGCGCGCCATGGTGCGCGGTCGCGCCTGGATCCTGTCCAAGCTGGAGAAGCCCTCGGCGATCGTCCGCCTGGACGAGATCATCGAACTGTCCGACGCGGTGATGGTGGCGCGCGGCGATCTGGGCGTCGAGGTGCCGCCCGAGACCGTGCCGATCCTGCAAAAGCGCATCATCGCGGCCGGCCGCGAAGCCGGAAAGCCGGTGGTCGTCGCGACCCAGATGCTGGATTCGATGGTCCATTCGCCGACCCCCACCCGCGCCGAGGCGTCGGACGTCGCCACCGCGATCTATGACGGCGCCGACGCGGTGATGCTCTCGGCCGAGACCGCCACCGGCGAGTATCCGATGGACGCGGTGACCATGATGGACCGCATCATCCAGACCGTCGAGGGCGACACGCATTACACCATGATGCGCGACGCCGCCCGTCCGGCGCCCGATCCCACCGTGCGCGACGCGATCAGCGCCGCCGCCCGGCAGGTCGCCCATACGCTTCAGGTGGCGGCCGTGGTGACCTACACCTCGTCGGGCTCGACCACGCTGCGCGCCGCCCGCGAACGCCCCGAGGTGCCGATCATCGGCCTGACCTCGGATATCCGCGTGGCCCGCCGCCTGGCCCTGGTGTGGGGCACCCATTCGGCGATCACCAAAGAGGTCCACAGCTTCAGCGAAATGGTCGCCAAGGCGCTGAAGAACGCCCGCGACGAGGGCTTCGCCAAACCGGGCGACCAGATCGTGATCACCGCCGGGGTGCCGTTCGGCACGGCGGGAACCACCAACATCCTGCGGGTGGCGAAGTTGGAGGGGAGTTGAACGGGGCCTCGCCCGGCGGGCCTCATGGCAGATGAATGGATTTCCAAGGGATCGGCACGTCCTGGAGCACGGGAGTTTCGCTGAGGGCCGCCGGTATCACGTATCCTGGCGTTCTGGGCACCACCAGTCGGTTGGTGGTCGTCATATATGCGTCCGCATAGACTTGCGAGCATATGACGGGTCTCATGCTCCGATCATGGATGTCCGTCCGCCACAATCCCTTGATCGTGTGCGCCAGGATTTTCGGGATCGCACCAATCGAATAACGCGCTCTCAACGTCGTGAGCGCCTCGATCGCGAGCCCATATCTGTCATCGTTCGACAAACTCGGATCCCGCCGCACCCGAATGCAGTGGCTTCCAATGTAATGGTACATTTGGCGATAGCTCACCCTCCCCTCGGCGACCGCCTCGACGATGTGGCCTTTGCCGATATGCACGGCGGCGTGATGCCAGCGGGCGTGCGGATTGGGATAGCCCCCTTTGCGCTGCGCCGCCTGGATACGCCTGGAGACCCATTTGGGTTTCGCCGCCATGAAAAGCAGCAAATCTCCCGGCAACAAGAGATCAATATCTGGGAAATAACCGAAATCGGCCAAGCTTGGTGGAAAAGGCGGCCTTAACTCTATTTCTCCCGCCTTACAATTCGCGGCATCATCGGGATTCAGAAATAGCTGACCGTTCGCCGTCACGCGTTCAACTGCATCTTCGGCTCTATTTTGGACGAAGATGGCAGCCTCTCAGGCGCAGGCTTCAACCAGATCGACTTGCACGACTTCGTCCGCAGTCTCTTTGGCCCAATAGGTCACGAGCGTCCCTTCGCGCAAATTCAGCTTCCTTGCCGACTGGCCGCGGTAGCCCTTTACCTTGTTGAGAGTGAAGTAGCCGACGCGGGCCGTGGTGACGTCCTTGAACACCGTTAGGCCCTCGGGTTCAATGCGAATGATCCTACCTTGCCTAGGCGCCATCGCGAGCCTCCGACCCCTGTTACCTTCAACAAGATAAGGCATGGCGCCGCGGACGTCAAATGGGGGGGGAATGGGGGGGGCGCCGTTCAGGCCGCCGATGCCGCGGCGGTGGCGCGGCCGAGCAGGCGGGCCGCGCCGGGTGGGGCCTGGTTCCAGAAGCCGCACGCGCCATAGCGTTCCAGCAGGTCGGGCGGCAGCACGCTGCGGCGTGGCGCCCAGGTCACCTGGGGGCGGATGGCGTGCAGGCCGGGGGTGCGCAGCACCTCGTCCATCACCGGCTCGTCCAGGGTGACGTTGCCGAAGTCGTGGGGGAACCACGGCTCGCCGATGAAGTCGTAGATGGCGCGCAGCGCCGCTTCGGGCGACTGGGCGAGGAAATCATACTCGACCAGCAGCAGGCGGTCGGCGTGCTCGCCCCAATAGGCCTCCTTCAAGGCGTGCCAGGGCAGGCCGATCAGGCGGTCGCGGCTGGCCAGCGCCTCGCAGCGGCTATAGACCGTGGCGCGCTCGATGTCGTCGATGAACAGGCCCGACAACTCGAAGGCGTTGCGGCGGATCAGGCGCTCGATGCTGTCCAGGATCCAGGCGACGTCGCGGATGCAGCAAATCACCTTGGCCTTCGGGAACAGCCGGGTCAAAGCGGACAGCCGCGCCGTCCACAGCCGGTTGGTGTCGAAGGCGACATGGCCGGGCGGCCTGTCGCCCAGCCACGAGTCGAACAGGCCCCTGAGCAGGGCCTCCTTCTTCTCGGGCGGCACCGCGAAGGCCAGGTCGTTCTCGCTGCTGACCGCCTTCAGCACATGCGAGAACAAGGCGTGCAGCGGACTCGACAGCCCGGCCGAAAAGCGCGGGTTCTGACGCAGCAGCGCGGCGAGCAGGGTCGAGCCGGAACGCGGCAGACCGGAAATGAAATGGATGTTGGCCTGCAAGAAGAACCGCCCCCGACACGAGCCCGGACAGGGTGCAACCATACCATGAGGCATAGTCGCTGTCTTGACCAAAGTATGGGATGAAAGAAGAAGGGGAGCCCCTCGCGGGACTCCCCCCTTCGGTTCGTCTTGGCGATGGTTCAGTGAACCGTTTCGCCGTGCAGCGCGTAGTCCAGGCCCTCGACCTCGACCTCGGGCGAAACCCGCAGGCCGATGGCGACGTCGATGATCTTGAGCAGGATGTAGCTGACGATGGCGGTGTAGACCATGGTCACGCCGACGCCCAGCGCCTGCAAGCCCACCTGGGCGGCGTTGCCCTCGATCAGGCCGACCTTGCCGCCGATCGCCTCGACCGCGAAGACGCCGGTCAGGATGGCGCCGACGATGCCGCCCACGCCATGGACGCCGAAGCAGTCCAGCGCGTCGTCATAGCCGAACATCCGCTTGAGGCCCGAAACGCCCCAGTAGCAGGCCAGCCCCGAGACGGCGCCGATGATCAGGGCGCCCTTCAGGTCGACGAAGCCGCAGGCCGGGGTGATCGCCACCAGGCCGGCGACCGCGCCGGACAGGATGCCCAGCAGGCTGGGCTTGCCGCGCATCGCCCACTCGACGAGCATCCAGGTCATGGCCGCCATGGCGGTGGCGCTGTGGGTGGTCAGCATGGCCATCGCCGCGTTGCCGTTGGCGGCCAGCGCCGAACCGGCGTTGAAGCCGAACCAGCCGACCCACAGCAGCGAGGCGCCGATCATGGTCAGCACCAGATTGTGCGGCGCCATGTTCTCGCTGCCGGTACCCGAGCGGCGGCCGAGCACGATGGCCGAGACCAGGCCGGCCACGCCCGCGTTGATGTGAACCACGGTGCCGCCCGCGAAGTCGAGCACGCCCTCGGTCATCAGGAACCCGCCGCCCCACACCCAATGGCAGATCGGCGCGTAGACCAGCAGCAGCCAGAAGGACATGAAGACCAGCATCGAGCTGAATTTCATGCGATCGGCGAAGCCGCCGACGATCAGCGCCGGGGTGATCACCGCGAAGGTGAGCTGGAACATCACGAACAGGCTTTCCGGAATGGTGCCGGTCAGCGAGTCGAGGTTGACGCCCGCCAGGAACATTTTGGACAGGCCGCCGACGAAGGGGCTGCCCTCGGAGAAGGCCAGGCTGTAGCCCGCCACCATCCAGATCACCGACAACACCGACACGATCGCGAAGCACTGCATCAGGATCGACAAGACGTTCTTCTTGCGCACCATGCCGCCGTAAAACAGCGCAAGGCCCGGTAGGGTCATCATCAGGACCAGCAGCGTGGCCACCAGCAGCCAGGCGGTGTCGCCGCGATCCAGAGTGGGGGCGGCCGCTTCGGCGGCCTCGGCGGCGGCCGGCGCGGCGTCCTGGGCATGCGCCCAGCCCGACGCCAGGAGCGCCGGAACGGCGGCGGCGAGGCCGCCAAGTCGATGGGACAAGGTCATCTTCATGGCTCAGCTCCTAGAGTGCGTCGGTGTCCTTCTCGCCGGTCCTGATGCGCACCGCCGAGACCAAATCAAGAACGAAGATCTTGCCGTCGCCGATCTTGCCGGTGTTGGCCGAGGCCTGGATCGCCTCGATCACCCGATCGACGATGTCGTCGTTCACCGCGACCTCGATCTTCACCTTGGGCAGAAAATTGACCATGTATTCCGCGCCGCGGTAGATTTCGGTCTGGCCCTTTTGCCGGCCAAATCCCTTGACTTCGCTAACCGTCAGACCCTGGATGCCCAGGGGAGTGAGGGCTTCGCGGACCTCATCGAGCTTGAAGGGCTTGATGATCGCCATAACGAGTTTCATTCGATGGCTCCCACGTTTGCGTTCATCGCCGTCTGCCCTCGAGGGCCGGCTGGGCTCCTCTCTTTCAATTCCCGTGCCGGAATCGGCGCGACCGCCAAGCCGCTGAAAACGCTGACTTTCTTTTGGGAGGGGTGACCATGCCCTTCGGCAGGGTGTGGGCTTTTGCACAAATCACGGTCAAACCAAAGGAGATGACCAAATTTGCGCCGCCGGAAGCCGGGAGCTAACCGCCGGCGGCCCGGTGGATGGCCGGATCGAGTGCCATGGCGATGGGGGCATCGGACGCCCCTCGCCGTCATGCCCGTGCTTGACACGGGCATCCATGCACCGGCCCGGTGGATGGCCGGATCAAGTCCGGCCATGGCGCGGAAATGTGCAGATTCGGGAAGGCCGCGCGAACGCCCAGGGCGATGCCTATAATTTAGGCATCCGCATCGACTCGATCTCGGCCAGCAGGCTTTCGATGTCCGACAGCCCGGTGTCCGGGTTCATCAGGGCGAGGCGCAGCCAGCGGCGGCCGCGGAACTCGGCGGTCGAGATGTAATGCTCGCCCCTCGCGGTGAGGCGGCGGCGGATGTCGAGTTGCCGCGCGTCGCCGCCCTCCACGCGGAAGCAGACGATGTTGGCCTCGGGCTCGACGGCGACCTCGACACCGGGCCGGGCGCGCAGCAGGCGGGCCGCCGCCTTGGCCAGATCGAACTGGCGCTCGACGAAGCGCGCCAGCCCGGCCTCGCCCTCGGCGGCCAGCACCATGAACAGGCGCAGGCCCAGCGCCGACTTGGTGCATTCGACGGTGCGGTGGATGAAGTCGAAGCCCGGCTTGTCCTTGTCGTGGAACAGGTAGCTGGCCTCCTCGTGGAAGGCGTGGTCGAGATCGTCCGCCCG
>JADGAL010000203.1 GCA_015232025.1 Alphaproteobacteria bacterium | reverse complement strand
GGCATCGGCGCGGTGGCGGCCGGACTGGCCGGCGCGGCGCGGGTCGAGGCGGCCGAGATCGACGCCTTCGCGCTGGCCGCGATCCGCCTCAACGCCGCGCTGAACGACGTGACGGTGCACCTGTCGCAAGGCGACGTGGTGGCCGGGCCGGATGGCGGCTGGGACGTCGTCCTGGCCGGCGACGTGTGCTACGAGCGGCCGATGGCCGAGTTGATCTTTCCCTGGCTGCGCCGTTTGGCGTCGCGCGGCGCCCATGTGATCCTGGCCGATCCGGGGCGCGCCTATCTGCCCAAGACCGGCCTGATGCGTTTGGCCAGCTATCCGATCCCCACCAGCCTGGACCTGGAGGATCGCGAGATGCGCGAAGGCGTGATCTACCGCATTGTGGGATGAGCCGGAATACACATAATCCGCTTGTCATTACACTTTGGAATACCCACCTCATGACGTGAATCGCCTTGCTCATGGCTGGCGAATCCGTTCAGATGCGTTTTGGTATTCCGAGGTGTCCCCCCATGCCCCCATCGCCCGACCTTTTGGACTTCGTTGGCAACACGCCGCTGGTGGAACTCACCCGGCTGGAGACGGGGCCGTGCCGGCTGTTCGTCAAGCTGGAGAGCCACAATCCGGGCGGCTCGATCAAGGACCGCATCGCGCTGTCGATGATTTCGGCGGCCGAGCGCGACGGCCGCCTCAAGCCGGGTGGCACCATCGTCGAGGCGACGGCCGGCAACACCGGGCTGGGCCTCGCCCTGGTGGCGGCGCGGCGCGGCTATCGGCTGGTCTTGGTGATCCCCGACAAGATGAGCCGCGAGAAGGTCCAGAACCTGCGCGCCATGGGCGCCGAGGTGGTGATGACCCGCTCGGACGTAGGCAAAGGCCATCCCGACTATTATCAGGACAAGGCGGCGCGTCTGGCCGCCGAGATGGGCGCCTTCTATGTCGATCAGTTCGGCAATCCGGCCAATCCGTTGGCCCACGAGATCGGCACCGGCCCCGAGATTTGGGAGCAGACCGGCGGTCGCGTCGACGCGGTGGTGTGCGGAATCGGCTCGGGCGGCACGATGACCGGGCTGTCGCGCTTCTTCGCGCGGGTGGCGCCCGATGTCGAGATGGTGCTGGCCGATCCCAAGGGCTCGATCCTCGCCGATCTGGTCAATACCGGCGCCCATGGCGAGGCGGGATCGTGGGCGGTCGAGGGCATCGGCGAGGATTTCGTGCCGTCGATCGCCGATCTGTCGCGCATCAAGGCGGCCTACACCATCGACGATCGCGAAAGCTTCATGACGGCGCGCGAGGTGCTGCGCCGCGAGGGGCTGCTGGTCGGCTCGTCCTCGGGCACCCTGATCGCCGCCGCCCTGCGCCACTGCCGCCGCCAGGAGCGGCCGAAGACGGTGGTCACCTTCGTGTGCGACACCGGCAACAAATACCTCTCGAAGATGTTCTCCGACGCCTGGATGGTCGAGCACGGCTTTATCGAGCGCGGCGCCCATGGCGATCTGCGCGACCTGATCGCCCGGCCGCACGCCGAGGGCGGGACGGTGTCGGCCTCGCCCGACGAGCCGCTAATCAACGCCTATGCCCGGATGAAGCTGTACGACGTCTCGCAACTTCCGGTGCTCGACGGCGAAAAGCTGGTCGGCATCTTGGACGAATCCGACCTCTTGCTGGCGGTCTACGGCCACGAGGGCCGCTTCCGCGAGCCGGTGTCGGGCGCCATGACCACCCGCGTCGAGACCGTCGAGCCCTCGGCCTCGATCGCCAGGCTGATGGAGATCCTGTCTCGCGACCACGTTCCCGTCATCGTCGAGCGCGGCCGTTTCTTAGGCCTCGTCACCCGCATCGACGTCCTCAACCATCTGCGCCGAAAGGTTGGATGACATGAGCAGTTCCGATCGCCCGTTCAAATTCGGCACCCGCGCGGTGCATGCCGGGCAGGAGCCCGACCCGACCACCGGCGCCGTGATGACGCCGATCTACGCCACCTCGACCTATGCGCAGCAGTCGCCCGGCGTCCACAAGGGCTTCGACTACGCCCGCGCCCAGAACCCGACCCGCTTCGCCTTCGAGCGCTGCCTCGCCGATCTGGAAAGCGGCAAGGCCGGCTTCGCCTTCGCCTCGGGGCTGGCCGCCGAGGCCACGGTGCTCGACATGCTCGACGCCGGCGCGCATGTGGTGTCGGTCAACAACCTGTATGGCGGCACCTTCCGGCTGTTCGAGCGGGTGCGCGCCCGCTCGGCGGGGCTGAAATTCTCCTACGCGGCGCCCGGCGATCTGGCGGCGCTGGAGGCGGCGATCCGTCCTGAGACCCGCATGATCTGGGTCGAGACGCCGACCAATCCGCTGCTCCACCTGGCCGACCTCGAGGCGGTGGCGGCGCTGGGGCGGCGCAAGAAGATCCTGACGGTGTGCGACAACACCTTCGCCTCGCCGGCCGTGCAAAGGCCGCTGGAGTTCGGCTTCGATCTGGTGGTCCACTCGGTCACCAAATACGTCAACGGCCACTCCGACATGATCGGCGGCGCGGTGGTGGTCGGCGACCAGCCCGAGTTGGAGGAGAAGATCCGCTTCCTCCAGATGTCCTTGGGCGGCATCCTCGATCCGTTCCCGTCCTTCCTCGCCCTGCGCGGCCTGAAGACCCTGCATCTGCGGATGGAGCGCCACTGCGCCAACGCCCTGGAGCTGGCCGGCTGGCTGGAAGGCCACAAGGCGGTCAAGCGGGTGCTTTATCCGGGCCTCGAATCCCATCCCCAGCACGCCCTGGCGCGGCGCCAGATGGACGGCTTCGGCGGCATGGTGACGGTCGAACTGAAGGCCGACGGCGCCGTCACCCGCCGCGTCATGGAACGCTTCCAGGTGTTCACCCTCGCCGAAAGCCTGGGTGGCGTCGAAAGCCTGGCCGGCCATCCGCCGACCATGACCCACGCCGCCATCCCCCCCGAGGTGCGCGCCCGCCTGGGGATCGGCGACAACATGATGCGCCTGTCGGTCGGCATCGAGGACGTCGAGGATCTGAAGGCCGACCTCGATCAGGCGATGAGCGTGGCGCGGTAAGAAATCGACCGGGCGGGCGATCCGTTCCTCAGCCGAACGGATCGCCCACCGGGCGCCGCTCCAGCCCGATTTGGGCGAGCACCTTGCCTCGGAACGCTTCAAGGCGCGCCAGCGCCTCCACGACCTCGGCGAGATCCGGTCGAGGATCCTGCGCGAGGGGATCTTCCGACGGATATTTGAACGTCCAGTCGGTGGCGAACTCGAACGAGCGCGCCTCTTCCTTGCAGGAATGGCCGTCGGGAAGCCGGTCGGCGCAGATGCCGATGTCATGGCCTTCCTTGCCTCGCGGGAACTTGACGCCAGAGTGCACGAGCAAGGCTTTGACCAGCTTTTCGGTCGCCTGCTGGATGTGGAAACAAGCCACGTCGATATTCGGCCATGCCCCACCCAGACACCGCTTCACCGTATCGATGTCGCGGTCGGCGTGGTCAATCCAGTCGATCGGATCGCTGACGCTCATAAAGCAGAACCCCCTCGGCGACGACGTCGTGACTGAGGCTGTTGATGTCCGACTTCTTTTGCTCGAACACCGATTTGCGACACGGCACGACGTCGAAGGCCATGCCGAGGCCGGTCAGCAGTCGCCTCAGTTTCGATGGTGTGACCTCACCCGGCCGCATCGCGTCGTTCATCACGACGAACAGATCCCAGTCGCTGCCGTCTTCCGCCGTTCCCCTGGCGCGGCTGCCGAAAAGGTAAACCGCCTCGGGGTTCACCGCGTTCACGATGCGATCGACCGCTTCGTCGATGGTGCCGGTCATGACTGCCCTCTCAGGTCGCGACGATCCCATCATAACGCCCGCATCGTTCAATGGCGAATCACGCCGGCCAAGTCACGATGCGCCGTTGAAGGTCCTTGATCCGCGTTTCGGTGACCACGCGGCCGCGCACCGAGATGCCGGCCTCGTGGATCGTGTCGGGGTCGCCCGAGACCAGCGGGTGCCACCAGGCCAGCGGGTTGCCCTCGGACAGCAGGCGGTAGGCGCAGGTCGAGGGCAGCCAGGACAGGTCGTCGACATTGTCGGGCGACAGGCGCACGCAGTCGGGGACTTGGCGGCGGCGGTGTTCGTAGTTGGAACAGCGGCACGAGCCCAGGTCGAGCAGCCGGCAGGCCACGTCGGTGAACCACAACTCGCCGGTCTCCTCGTCCTCCAGCTTATGAAGGCAACAGCGCCCGCAGCCGTCGCATAAGGATTCCCATTCGGCCGGGGACATCTGGCGCAGGGTCTTCCGTTCCCAGAACGGCGTCGTGGGTTCGGATGAAGTCGCGGACATTGGGCAGAATCTCCTCGCGCCAGCGGCGGCCGTTGAAAATACCATAATGGCCGACGCCCGCCTGAAGATGGTGGCGGCGCATGCCTTCGGGAAGGCCGGTGCAAAGATCGTGCGCCGCCTTGGTCTGGCCGGGGCCCGAGATGTCGTCGCGCTCGCCCTCGACCGTCATCAGCGCGGTGCGCCGGATGGCGCCGGGATCGATGGCGCGGCCTTGATGGGTCATCGCGCCGCGCGGCAGGGCATGCTCTTGGAACACGGTCTGGATGGTTTGCAGATAGTACTCGGCGGGCAGGTCCATCACCGACATGTATTCGTCGTAGAAGGCGCGGTGCCGCTCGGCCGAATCGCCGTCGCCCTCGACCAGATGGCCGAACATCTTGACGTGCGCGTCGACATGGCGGTCGACGTTCAGGCTCATGAAGCCGGTCAATTGGAGAAATCCCGGATAGACCCGCCGCCCGGCTCCGGCGTGATTGGCGGGCACGGCATGGATCACGTTGCGCTCGAACCAGGCCAGGGTGCGGCTGGTGGCCATCTCGTTGACCTTGGTCGGATTGACCCGCGTGTCGATCGGCCCGCCCATCAGCACCATCGAGGCGGGCTGGGCCGGATCGTCGTCGGCGGCCATCAAGGCCACGCAGGCCAGCACCGGCACCGAGGGCTGGCACACCGCCAGCACATGCGCGCGGGGGCCAAGGAACACCAGCAACTCGCGCAGCAGATCGATATAGTCGTCCAGATCGAAACGGCCGCGCGCCGCCGGAATTTCGCGGGCGTCCAGCCAGTCGGTGACGTAAACCTCGTGGTCGGCGAGCAATCCCTCGACGGTGTCGCGCAGCAAGGTGGCGTGATGCCCCGACAGCGGCGCCACCACCAGCACGCGCGGCACCTCGCCTTCGGCCTGGCGGCGAAAGCGCAGAAGCTGGCAGAAATCGCTTCGCCACACGATCTCCTCGCCCAAATCGAAGGCCGGCTTGGGATAGCGGCGGGTGGTGCGCTCCAGCATCTCGCAGCCGGCGGCGATGGTGCGGCCGAGGGGGGTATGGGCGATCGGCATCCAGGGATTGCCGTACCAGCGCCGCATCGACTCGGCCATCAGGCGCAGCGGCGCCACGGCGGCGCGCCGCATCTCGTGCATGTGGTAGAGCATGGACCCCCGCCCAAAGTGGTTACCACCCGAAACTATTGGTACGGAGGGGGATGGTGCGGCGCAATAAAATAATTTGCGCGGCGGGATCAGAAAGACGTTGCCAAGTCCATCAGGTGGACGAACGACCCCATCACCCGGCCGCACCGCAAGCCGGCCGGCCCCAGCGGCCGTCCGGCCGCGCAGGCGGTGTGAAACAGCGGCTCGGCGGGGCCTTCGGCGGTCACCGTGGCGTAGTGGAACTCGTGGCCGCGAAAGGCTTCGCCGGCCTCGCCCAGCGGGCAGGCGTTGGCCAGCCGGGCGCGACGATAGCCGAGATGCAGCCGCCGGGCCGCGAAGCTGGTCTCCAGCGGCAACAGCCCGAGCATTTCATGCGGCGCGCCCTCGGCGTCGCGCAGCACGCGGCCCAGCGTCATATAGCCGCCGCATTCGCCGAACACGGCGGCCCCGCGCGCGGCGGCGGCGCGCGTTCCGTCGAGAAAGCGCCGGTTGGCGGCCAGACGGCCGGCATGCAGTTCGGGATAGCCGCCCGGCAGATAGACGGCGCAGGCGTTCGGCTCGGGCGCCTGATCGGCCAAGGGCGAGAAGAAGGACAGCGTCGCGCCGGCCGCCCGCCAGCCTTCCAGCACCGCGTGATAGGTGAAGGCGAAGGCCTCGTCGCGGGCCACCGCGATGGTCTGGCCGAGCGGCGGCAGCGGCCGGGCCGGTTCCGCGCCGTCCAGCCGGCAGGGGCGGGCGAGGTCGGCCAGCGCCGCGATGTCGACCGTCTCGCCGATCAGGGTGGAGGCGTTCTCGATGAAGTCCTCGAGATCGCGCCGCTCGCCGGCCTGCACCAGGCCCAGATG
>JADGAL010000202.1:2417-6321 GCA_015232025.1 Alphaproteobacteria bacterium | reverse complement strand
CCGAGCAACGCTCGCGGCGCCTGGACTCGATGTTCGCGGCGGCCGGCCTGGGCGACCACGCCTGGGCGGGGGCGGTGGCCGGGGTGCGCGACCGGCTGCTGCGGCGCGAGGCGCTGGAGAAGCGGCTTGAATACCTGCCGTTCGGCAATCCGCTGGCCAGTCTCCAACTCAGCAGCGGGTTCGGGGGGCGCGAGGGCGGGCACGAGGGGCTCGATCTCACCGCGCCGGTCGGCACCCCGGTGCTCGCCACCGGGCGCGGCGTGGTCGCCGTGGCGGGGCCGCGCGGCCCCTACGGGCTGATGGTCGAGCTGCGTCACGGCGAAGGCATGGTCACCCGCTACGCCCATCTCGATTGCCTGTCGGTGGTCGAGGGCGCGGTGGTGCCGCTGGGGGCGCCGCTCGGCGAGGTCGGCGCCACCGGGCGGACCACCGGGCCGCATCTGCATTACGAAATCCGTCAGGGCGACCGCGCGCTCGATCCGTTGCGCTTCCTGCTGGCCGGGTCGCCCTAGACCGCGATATGGTGGGGCCATGACCGCCCACCAAATCGACACGCCGTTCGCCGAAGCCCTCGCCGCGCACCAAGCCGGCCGCCTGGACGAGGCCCGCCGGGGATATGACGACATCCTGCAAGGCGACCCGCTGCACGCCGGGGCGCTGCATCTGCTCGGCGTGCTGTCGCACCAGTCGGGCCATGCGGCGGGGGCGATCGATCTGGTCCGCCGCGCCGTCGAGGTGAAGCCCGACTACGCCGAGGCCCACGCCAATCTGGGGGTGATCCTGCAAGCCGCCGGCCACCTCGCCGAGGCCGAGGAAAGCCTGCGCAACGCGGTGGTCTGCGATCCCGGCTCGGCGCAACACCTGACCTGTCTGGGGGTGGCGTCGCAGGCCAACGGCAAGGCGGCCGAGGCGGCCTTCTGCCATCGCCACGCCCTGCGCGTCGACGCCGGCCATGCCGACGCGTGGTCCAATTGGGGCATCGCGCTCAAGTCGCTGGGTCAACTCGACGAGGCCGAGCGGGCCTACCGGCGGGCGCTCGCCCTGCGGCCCGGCCACGCCGACGCGCTGGTCAATCTGGGCACCCTGCTCGAGGCGCGCGACCGGCTCGACGAGGCGGTGGACTGTTGGCGCCAGGCGCTCGACAGCCAGCCCGGCCATCCCGACGCGTGGTCGAACCTCGCCAACGCCCTGCAAGCGCTCGATCGGCCGGAGGAGGCGGTGGCCGCCTACGATCGGGCGCTGGCTCTGGTTCCCCAACATCCCGAGGCCCATTGGAACCGCGGGTTGGCGCTGCTGTCGATGGGCCGGTTCCGCGAGGGCTGGCGGGAATACGAATGGCGCTGGCGCCGGCCCGACATGGTGACCCAGGCGCGCGAATTCCTGCAACCGCCCTGGATGGGCCAGCCGCTCGACGGCGAGACGGTGCTGCTGCACGCCGAGCAGGGGCTGGGCGACAGCCTGCAATTCATCCGCTACGCCCCCATGGTGGCGGCGCGCGGCGGCCGCGTGGTGATCGAAACCCATGCCGAGCTGGCGCGTCTGTGCGCCTCGGCGGCCGGCATCGAGCGGATCGTGGTGCGCGGCGGGCCGCTGCCACCCTTCGATTTCCACGCCCCGCTGCTCAGCCTGCCCCGCCTGCTGGGCACCGAGTTGGAGACCATTCCCGCCGACATTCCCTATCTCGAGGCCGATCCGGCGGCGCGGTCCCGCTGGCGCGACCGTCTGGCCGGCCTGCCGGGGCGGCGGATCGGGGTGGTCTGGCAAGGCAGCCCGACCCACGCCAACGATCGGCGGCGCTCGCTCGCCCTGGCCAATCTGGCGCCGCTGGCGCGGCTGGGCGGCTCGATCTCGTTCGTGTCGCTGCAAAAGGGCTTCACCGGCGAGGCGCCGTTTCCGCTCGAAGCCTTTCCGCTGGGCGACTTCGCCGACACGGCGGCGCTGGTCTCGGAACTCGATCTGGTGATCGCGGTCGACACGGCGGTGGCCCACCTGACCGGAGCGCTGGGCCGGCCGGGCTTCGTGCTGCTGCCCTACGCCGCCGACTGGCGCTGGCTGCGCCATCGCGCCGACAGCCCGTGGTATCCGACCCTCAAACTGTTCCGCCAGCCGCGGCCGGGGGACTGGGCGTCGGTCGTGGACGCCGTCGCGGCGGCCGTTTCGCGGGGATAACCCACACCTCTTTCAGGGTTGCGAAAAGGTCGCATCCTGGCGCACTGTGGAAGGGATGGTGACCTTCGACCTCCATTACCACGGCAATGTCTTCGGGACATCGGCCGGCGTTCGCGGGCGACGGCTGCGGGCTCATCGGCAGGCCTTGGAGCTGGCCGGCGTCGATTTCGTCGCCTCGACCGAGCACGCCTACAAGCTGCCGCTCGACGCCTTCCTGTATCTGCGCGAGGCGACCGAGGGCATTCACACCACCATCCTGCCGGCCGTCGAGGCGATCTCGCGCGAGGGCGTCGACGTCATCTTCCTTTATCCCGACGAGGCGGCGCTGCGCTGGGCGCTCAGGGACCTGCAACCCTTCGGCTTCGCCTTGCGCGATTTCGGGCGGCTGCGCGACGCCACCGGCGGGCTGGCGCTGATTCCCCACCCCTTCACGCCCGGCCGCACCGGCATGGCCAGCGCGCTGGGGTCCGAGCTGTTCCTGGAACTCAGCCCCCAGGCCGATTACGTCGAGGTCCACAACGGCTCGGCGCTGCACATCATCAACCTGTACGACGAGCGCAAGCTGGCCCGCATCGGCCACCGCCTGACCCGGCTGCGCAACATGCACGAGCTGCCGATGGATTTGCGCGACGAGGGAGCCGGCTGGGCGATCGGCTCGGACGCCCATTTCCCCGGCCATCAATTCGTGGTCGGCGCCACCGACGAGGCGCTGCCCGAGGGCGGGTGGTTCGAATTGCTGTCGCGCCGCCTGAAATTCCGCGAGGTCGGCGTGCGGCCGCCGGCCCGCCTGTCGCGCCGCTACAACCATCTGGTCCGCAGCGGCTACTGCGCCATGAGCGAGGCGGCGATCAAGCTGTCCCACCGCATGGCGCTGGCCGGCTGAAGCGGCCTCACGCGGCGCGGCGCAGTTCCTCGACCTGGACCTTTTCGAAACCGGCGATGCTCCGAGCCAAATCGTATTTGCCGCGCCGCTCCTCCCGCCGTTCTTTGGCCAGTTGTTCGCGCATGGCCTCGCACAGGCCAACCGTCATCGCTGTTTCGAGGACGGCGACCAGGGGCAGGAATCCGTCGGATGGCACTTTGCCCAGCTCGGCCAAAAACTCGTACAACCACCTGAAGCCCTTGAATTTCAACCCGATCAGGCGATCTTCCGCAGGGTGCCAAAGGAGGGTAAGCAGAGCATCGACGCGCTCGGCGCGGAAGCTTCGGTCTTCGGTCAGGAACAGCAGTTGATCCATTTCGGGTTCGAACCAAGCGCCAGCGTGGAATTGCTCCATCTCGGCGCCCAGCAGATCAATCTGGTCTTCGAGTTCCAGCATGGTTCCCACCTACATGATTCTCCGAGAAAAGCGTGTCGCCGCACCGTGCGGCAGCCCGTCCGATGAGCAAACCCACTCGTACCCGCACACTTTGGCGCCCGGCAAAGAAGCCAATTTCAACCGGTTCCGCCACCGCTCTCGGATTTCTTCAGGCTCATTCGGATATAAGTACGCAACGAACGCCGCGTCAATAGGGGGGCTGACATTGACGAACTTCCGATCCGCAGCATCCCAGGCCCGATCGTGTTCCGCGTTGCAGACCACCACCAGAATCTTGTCTCCCGAGGCCCAATCCGCTTCACCATCGAAGAACCGCAGCCTTTTGGTTCCTTGATAGATTGCGCGCGGCGTCGCCATCAAGCGGAGGAGAGAGGATTGGCCCAGCGCGGATCGAAACCCCCGCTCGACCCCTTTGC
>JADGAL010000202.1:0-2364 GCA_015232025.1 Alphaproteobacteria bacterium | reverse complement strand
TCGGGGTATTCGTAGGCCCAGCCATCCGGAAGCGCGCTTAAAGGGTCTTGAGCCATGGGATCGTCCGTCGAGATGATCCCGATATATCAGTGCCGTCATGGTTGCGCAACGCTCACGCCTGGATCATGCCGTGGCGCAGCGCCGCCGCGACCGCTTGCGAGCGGCTTTGCACGGCCAGCTTCTGCATGGCGTTGCCGATATGGAAATAGACGGTGCGTTCGCTGACCCCGATCAACGCGCCGATCTCGCGCGACGACTTGCCGCGCGCCGCCCAGGACAGGCAGGCGGTCTCGTTGGGCTTCAGGCTCGGCGCGTCGGGCCGGGTTTGGCGGCGGTCGGCTTGGCGCCAGATCGCGTCGTGCAGATGCAGCGCCGCCATGTGCAGGTCGCGCACCGCCTGGGGCTGGGTCATTTCGGCGGCGCCCGGCCGGAAGCGGGCGACCGACAGCACGCCGCGCCGATTGCCCGGACCATGCACCGGCGCCGAGACGCCCGACACCAGCCCGTGCAGGGCGGCCTCGCGGGCGATGCGCCGCTGGCGCGGGCCGGGCTGGTCGCCGCAGGCTTCGCCCCACACCACGGGCAGCACGCCATTGACGCATTTCTGGTGGACGCGGTCGTCCTCGTAGTACCGGGCGTCGACATAGCGGCGCAGGAACTCGGCGGGGAAATTGCCCAGCGAGCCGGTCGGGTCGAGAACGCAAGATTGCGACGCCACCCCGCACGACCAGACGAAATGGAAGTAGGTCCAGCCGCGCTCGACGACGAAGCGCCGAAGCGCGTCCTCGATCTCCTGTTCGGTCCCGGCCTGGGCGATGTGGTCGAGGAAGAGGTCCAGAGCGTGCGACATGGCTTTTCGTTCCCGGTGTTCGTGTCCCGCCCAACCTTAAGGAAGGAACAGCCACGCTTTTCGGATCGGAAAAAGTGGGTCAGAGCCTTGCATAGACCCGCCGCACCCCACTGGATCGGGCTCGGGCATGCGTGGATCAACAGCTTTCGTCGGACCCTTCCGCACACCCCCTTGGGGGCGCTACACTGCGCGTCTCGAATCAGGGGCGCGGGGGGCGGCCAAGTTGCGGGTCATTGAGAGAGACGGACCGACGGCGCGCCAAGGCGTGCTGGAGGTCGGCAAAAGCGCCGAGCTTGACGCCGCCCTCCGCTCGGTCTCCGAGGCCGAATGCCGGGGCCAGCCGAAATTTTCGCAGCTCACTTGTCGGGCGCTGGCCCGCGCCATCGTGTGCCGCTCCTACGCGCCCGCCGTGCTCGAATTGTGCCATCTGCTGCGGCTGGCCCAGGCGGCCGGCGGGCGAAGCGGTTGGGCGGGCTTCTTCTGGGAGGGTGGACCGGCCACGGCGCACGGTTTCGCCGGTCTGGCGCGCGGCCGCGGCAGGGTCGCGCCCGCCGGTTTCGAGGCGACGGCCGCCGCCGCGACGCTGTCCTACGCCGACGGCCCGTTCACCATCACCTGGGCGCGCATGCCCTTCCTGTCGGCGCTGCTGGAGTTCCTGGTCACGGCGATCGGCTTTCGCGATCTCGACGAGGCGGCGCGTCCGCTGTTCGCTCCGGGCATTCGCCGCGCCGAGGTCTCGGTGGTGGCCAACCGGCTGTCGGCGCTGCTTTATGGCTGGCTCAAGGAGCAGCTTCCCACCGCCCAGAACCAGGGCAAGTTCTTCCGCCTGATCGACTTCATGGAACGCCGGGCCGGCGCGCATTTCGCGCTCGACGACCTGGACGACGCGGCGATCCTCGATTTCTGGCGCGCGGCGGCCGGCGACGGGGCCGAGGACGGCGCCGATTTCCGCACCTATCGCTCGGTGTTCAAGGCGTTCGTGCGGCTGCGTCAATCGCTGCGCCTGGCCTCGGACCGCCGCGCCGTCGAGGGCGCCCGCCCGATCGGCGGCGATTTCGAGGCCGGCGAGGTCGATCCCGCCACCCTGGACCAGGCGATCGAGGCGGCGACCAGCGAGGTGTCGCCGCTCGCCAGCCTGTCCGAGCCGCCCGCCGCCGCCGTCAAGTTCCTGAACAAGCGCGAGACGGCGCTGCTCGAACTGCCGCTCGAATGCGGCGACGAGGCGCGGCCCCTGGCCTTGTCGCTGCTGCGCGCCGAGGTGTTCGGCGAGGCCCAGGGCCGCATCAGCCAAAGCTTGCGCCGCAAGGTCGACGGCGCCGGGCTGGCCGCCCTGGTATCGGCCGCCGACGCCATCCCCTACGCCCAGCGGATCGAGGCTTGGCGAGAGCTTTCGCTGCATCTGTCGCGCGCCTTGCTGGCCTCGCTGCACGCGCTGCTGCGCGCCCGCCGCCCCGAGGCGCTGTCCCTGATGGTGGCGCTGCGGCCCGACATCGACCTGCGGCCGTTGCGCGCCC
>JADGAL010000201.1 GCA_015232025.1 Alphaproteobacteria bacterium | reverse complement strand
TCCAACACCGGCGAAAAAGCCATCGGCCCCGTCAATCACGCATTGCAGACCCGCGGAGTCGCGCGACCTACTTGGTCATCATGTCGATCTGCTTTTGCAGATCGGCGCGGGCCTCGCTGTCCTCGGGCATCTGGGCGGCGAGTTTGCTCCATAGGGTGCGCGCCTCGGCCATGTCGCCCTTCTGGGCGGCGGCGAGGCCGACGAAATAAAGGGCGTCGGGATCGTCGGGCGCCAGGGCGAGCGCCTCGCGCAGGGCCTTCTCGGCGCCCGGCGGGATGCCGCCGTCGGGGGCCAGCGCCAGCAAGGCCGACGCGTAGCCTAGCCGCGACTCGGCGTCGTCGGGCCGCAGGGCCATGGCGCGGGCGTAGGCGTCGCGCGACTGAGCCGTCTGGCCGAGCACCCGATAGGACTTGCCCAGCTTGGCCCAGCCCTCGCCGTCATTGGGCTCGTCGCGCAGCCGCTCGGCGAGGTTCGCGACCATGGTGCGGATCAGGGCGCCCTCGTCGGGGCTCATGCCGACCGGCGGCAGATCGGCGGGAAGCGCCGGTGCGGCGGCCGGCACCGAGGCGGGGTCGAAACCGGCCTGCTTGGCGATTTCGGCGATGCGCTCGCGCAGCACCGGCAGCCAGGCCGAGCCCTCGGGCGAGTGCGCCTCGAGGTGGCGCCAGATGGCGACGGCGCCCTTGGGATCGTCGGCGTCGAGCCGGTGCGAGCCGAGATAGAACAGGGCGCGCGGCTCGGCCGGATCGGCGCGCACCACCTGTTGGAACGCCTCGACCGCCTGGGCGGGCATCGGCCCGTCGGCGGCCAGGGTCAGGGTCTCGCCCCAATCGCCCAGCAGATCGACGTCGGCCTCGCCGCGCGCCACCGCCTGTCCATAGGCGTCGGCCGCCTCGGCGTGGCGGCCCAGGGCGCGGTACGAGCGGCCCAGCATCGCCCAGCCTTGGGCGTTGTCGGGCTCGGCGCGCAGCTTTTCCGCAAGGCGTTCGACCAGCGCGATCATCTGTTTCGCCTGATCGCCCGGCATGTCGAGGCGCTGCTGCTGGCGCTCGGCGAAGGGCTGCGCCGGAAGGCTGGGCGCGCCGGTCACCGAATAAAGGCCGAAGGCGCCCAGCGGCACCACCACGGCCAGCGCCAGCGCGGTGACCCGGCGGACGGTGGCGCCGATGCCAAGCCGCGATTCGGCGCCCTCGCCGGCCGCCAGCATGCGGCGCTGGATTTCAAGGCGGGCCGCCCCGGCTTGATCGGCCGAGATCAGGCCGCGCTCGACGTCGCGCTCGACCTCGGACAACTGGTCGCGGAACACCATCAAATCATAGTCGGCGCGCGCCGCCACGATGCCGCCCCGCCCCAACAGCGGGCGCAGGAGAATGGCCACCACGACCACGGTGAGCAGCGCCAGGATCAGCCAAAGGGTCACGACGGGTCATCCCGGAGCAGCGCGTCGAGGCGGCGCCGCTCCTCAGCCGAGAGGGGGGCGGGGGCCTGCGCGCCTTCGGCGCGACGGCGGCGGTAGACGGTGCGGGCGGCGGCCACGGCGCCGATCAGCAAGAGGAACGGCCCCAGCCACAGCGCCCAGGTGCCCGGCCGGAAGGGCGGCTTGAGCAGCACGAAGTCGCCATAGCGTTCGACCAGATACTGCTTCACCGCGCCGTCGCTGTCGCCCGCCTGGATGCGTTCGCGCACGATGACGCGCAGGTCGCGGGCCAGATCGGCGTCGGAATCGTCGATCGACTGGTTCTGACACACCAGACAGCGCAACTCGCGCCCCAATTCGCGGGCGCGGTGCTCCAGCGCCGGGTCGGGCAGCATCTCGTCGGGATTGACCGCCCCGGCCGGCGCGGCGGCGAGCAGCAAGGCCAGGGCGAGCGGCAGGGCGCGCCTCATTTCCTCAACTCCTTGACCATCGGCAGGACGGTCTTTTCCAGCACCTCGCGGGTCAGCGGGCCGACCTGCTTGAAGCGGATGCGGCCCTCGCCATCGACCAGATAGCTTTCCGGCACGCCGTAAACCCCCCAGTCGATCGCCGTGCGGCCGTCATTGTCGACGGCGATGCGGCGGTAGGGATCGCCGTGACGGGCGAGCCACGCCAGCGACGCCTCGGGCTTGTCCTTGTAGGCGACGCCGACGATGTCCAGGGTGCCCTTCTTGGACATCTCCATCAGCAGCGGATGCTCGGACAGGCAGGGCACGCACCACGAGGCGAAGAAGTTGATCAAGGTGACGCGGCCCTTCAGTTCGGCCAGCGTGAACTGGCCGTCGCCCTTCAACAGCGGCAGCGTCAAGGCGGGCGCCGGCTTGTCGATCAGCGGCGAGGGCACCTCGCGCGGGTTCAGCCCCAGCCCTTTGAGGAAGAACAGCGCCACCACCGCGAACAGCAGCACCGGCAGAAGATAGGCGAGACGCCGCATGCCCTTCGTTTCCTTCTATTCGGCCGGCTGCGCGGCGGCGTCCGCCGCGACGCGGCCCCGCGTCGGCGCGCCGACCCGGTGGCGCCGATCGGTCAACGAGACCAGCCCGCCGAACACCAGCATCAGCCCGCCGGTCCACATCCAGGGCACCAGCGGGTTGAAATAGATGCGCGTCACCCAGCCGCCGGTTCCATCGGCGTCGCCGATCGCCGCGTACAGGTCGCCCAGGAAGGTGCCGTGAATCGCCGCCTCGGTGGTCGGCCGCGGCGGATTGGCGTATTGCCGCTTCTCGGGCTCCATCACGGTGATCGGCCGGCCTTCGCGGCCGACCTCGAAGCGCCCGCGGGTGAAGGCGTAATTGTCCTCGCGCCCCTCGACCACCCCGGTGAAGGTGTAGCTGTAGCCCGAAACCTCGACCGTCTCGCCCGGCCGCATCACCTGGATCTTCTCGACCTGCCAGGCGCTGGAGCCGGTGATGCCGGCCACCACCACGGCGAGCCCGGCATGGGTGATGGTCATCCCCCAGGCGGCGCGCGGCAGGCGGGCGGCGCGGCGCAGGCTTTCGCCCGGCGAGACGCGGAACAGGCGGATGCGCTCGGCGAATTCGGCCAGGGTGCCGCAGAACAGCCAGACCGCCAGGGCGATGCCGCCCGCCGCCGCCAATTGCCCGACGCCGCCGCCCATCACCGCCCAGGTGGCTACGAACGCCGCGATGGTGATCGCCAGCGCCACGCGCAGCCGCATCAGGGTGCCCGGCAGATCGCCGCGCTTCCAGGCCAGCAAGGGGCCGGCCGCCATCACCACGATCATCGGCACCATCAGCGGCACGAAGACCATGTTGAAGAAGGGCGGGCCGACCGACACCTTGCCGAGATCGAGCGCGTCGGCGATCAGCGGATACAGGGTGCCCAGCAGCACGGTGCCGGCCGCCGTCGCCATCAGCACATTGTTGAGCAGCAGGCTGCCCTCGCGCGAGATCGGCGCGAACAGCCCGCCCGCCTTCAAGGCCGGCGCCCGCACCGCGTACAGGGTGAGCGAGCCGCCGGTGACGATCACCAGCAAGGCCAGGATGAACACGCCGCGCGCCGGGTCGGTGGCGAAGGCGTGGACCGACGTCAAGACGCCCGAGCGCACCAGGAAGGTGCCCAGCAGGCTGAGCGAAAAGGCGATGATCGCCAGCAGGATCGTCCAGCTTTTCAGCGCGTCGCGCTTCTCGACCACCACGGCGGAATGCAACAGCGCGGTGCCGGCCAGCCAGGGCAGGAACGAGGCGTTCTCGACGGGGTCCCAGAACCACCAGCCCCCCCAGCCGAGTTCGTAATAGGCCCACCACGAGCCCATCGCGATGCCCAGGGTCAAAAAGGTCCAGGCGGCCAGCGTCCAGGGCCGCACCCAGCGCGCCCAGGCGGGATCGACGCGCCCCTCGATCAGGGCCGCGATGGCGAACGAGAAGGCCATCGAGAAGCCGACATAGCCCAGGTAAAGGAAGGGCGGATGGAAGGCCAGACCGGGGTCCTGCAACAGCGGATTGAGGCCGTTGCCGTTGAGCGGCGCGGGCGACAGCCGGTCGAAGGGATTCGAGGTGAACAGGATGAACAGCAGGAAGCCCACCGTGATTCCCGCCTGCACCGACAGCACGCGGGCGCGCAGGCCCGGCGGCAGGTTGCGGCCGCCCATCGCCACCGCCAGCCCGAACGCCGCCAGGATGGTGATCCACAACAGCAGCGAGCCCTCGTGATTGGCCCACACCCCGGCCACCTTGTAGAGCATCGGCTTGGCCGAGTGCGAGTTCTGCGCCACGTTGGCGACCGAGAAGTCGCTGACCACATAGGCCCAGGTCAGCGCCCCGAAGGCCACGCCGATCAACAGCATCTGGACCAGCGCCGCGGCGCGGCCGAATTCCATCCACGCGACCTCGCCCCGCGCCGCCCCGACCAGTGGCACGACCGCCTGGGCGAAAGCGACGAACAAGGCGAGCACCAAAGCGTAGTGACCCAGCTCGGGGATCATTTGGCGGACTTCTCCTCCTGCCAGTGGCCCTGCTTCTTCAGCGCGTCGGCGACTTCCTTGGGCATGTAGTTCTCGTCATGCTTGGCCAGCACCTCGGCCGCCTGGAAGACGCCGTTGTCGAGCCGGCCCTCGGCCACCACGCCCTGGCCCTCGCGGAACAGGTCGGGCAGTTGGCCGTTATAGACCACCGCCACGGTGGCCGCCGTGTCGGTGACCACGAAGCGGATGGTCTGGCCGTCGCGCTTGACGCTGCCCTCCTCGACCAGGCCGCCCAGGCGCAGGCGGCGCTCGGGGCCGATTTGGCGCTCCTTCAGGTCGCTGGGGCTGTAGAAATAGACCAGGCTGTCGTTGAAGGCGGTCAGCACCAGGGCGGTGGCGGCGCCCAGCGCCAACATGCCCAGCAGTACGAAGTTCAGGCGACGCTGCTTGCGGGTCAAGACTGGCCCTCCTCGGCCCGCCCGCGGCGGCGCGGATGCGCCTGTTTCAACGCGGCGAGCTGCGATTCGTTTTTGCGCATCTCGCGCAACGAGGTGATCAGCAGGCCCAGCATCACCACGGCGGTGATCCCGTAGGCCGGCCAGACGTAGGCGGCGTATCCGCCCATGCCGAGAACGCCGTCCATATCAGCCCCCATGCACCTGAACCATGCGGATCGCCCGGATCTTGGCCGCCGCCAACTCGCTTCGCACCCGCAGAATCAGCAGGGTCACGAAGAAGGTGGTGAAGGCCAGCCCCATCAGCAACAAGGGCGTCAGCATCGCCGGATCGACCGCCGGCATGCCGACGCGGGTGACGCTGGCCGGCTGATGCAGGGTGTTCCACCAATCGACCGAGTATTTGATGATCGGCACGTTGACGAATCCGGCCAGCGCCAGCACCGCGCCCGCCTTGGCGCCGCGGGTCGGGTCGTCGAAGGCGTTGACCAGCGCCATGTGCCCCAGATACAGGAACAACAGGATCAGCATGCTGGTCAGCCGCGCGTCCCAGGCCCACCAGGTGCCCCACATCGGCTTGCCCCACAGGGCGCCGGTGACCAGACACACGAAGGTGAAGCCGGCGCCCACCGGGGCCGAGGCCTTGGCCACCACGTCGGCCAGCGGATGCTTCCAGATCAGCGCCACCGCGCTGGCGATCGCCATGTTGGAATAGACGAACAGCCCCATCCAGGCCGAGGGGACGTGGACGTACATGATCCGCACCGTCTCGCCCTGCTGGTAATCGGCCGGCGAGCCGAGCAGCCCGAGATAAAGCCCGGCGGCCAGCAAGGCGACGGTCAGCCCGGCGCTCCACGGCAGGACGAGCTGTGCGGCGCGCAGGAAACGGGCGGGGTTGGCGAAGCGATGCATGGGCTTTTTTCTACAAGGTGTTTGCGGAATGGTCCCGTGAAAACGAGTTAACCTTCACTCCAGCGCCTGGCGCAGCGCCGCCGCCGAGGCCCAGGGGGCCAGCGGCAGGGCGGCCAGCAGAATGGCGCCCATCACCAGCAATTGGGCGCGCGCCTCGAAGCCCTGGACCGCCGCGTCGACCGCGCCGACTCCGAAGATCAGCACCGGCACGTACAGCGGCAGCACCAGCAACGACAACAGCACGCCCCCCCGCCGCGCTCCCAACACCAAGGCCGCGCCGATCGAGCCGATCAGGCTGAGGGTGGGGGTGCCCAGCGCCATGGCGATCAGCAACACGCCGAAGCCGTCGGCGTTCATGTGCAGCAAGACCGCCAGCACCGGCGCCGCGACGATCAGCGGCAGTCCGGTGGTCAGCCAATGGGCGACCACCTTGGCCGCCACCACCACGCCCAGCGGGGTGGGGGTGAGCGCCAGAAGCTCCAAGCTGCCGTCCTCGTAGTCCGCCTGGAACAGCCTGTCCAGCGACAGCATCGAGGCGAGCAGCGCGACCACCCACAAGATCCCCGCGCTGACCCGTTCGAGGATGTTGACCTCGGGGCCGATGCCGAACGGGAACAGCACCACGGTCAGCACGAAGAAGGTGACCACCATCACGCTGTCGCTGCCCTGGCGCAAGGCGAGGCGCAAATC
>JADGAL010000200.1 GCA_015232025.1 Alphaproteobacteria bacterium | reverse complement strand
GGGGGTGGCTGGCCGCCAGCCTGAACGCGCCGCCGCCGCCCCCGGTGAAGATCGAGCGGCTGTACCGCGCCGACTCCGATCCGGGCTGCGTGAACGCCGTCGAGCGCTTCGCGGCCTCGGCCGACGCCATCGAACGCAACATGGTCGAGCGCCTGCACGAGCGGATGAATTGCGATCCGCGGCGCATCGTCGAGCGGCTGAACTAGGGTGGACCGTCCCCATATGACCAAAGAGATGATCCACGAACCCGCCCATGGGCCGCTGCCCACCGCGCGCGACGAGGCCGATCTGGCCGAGGCGGTTCCCGCCGCCACGCCGCAGACCGCCGATCCCGCCTATCGCCTAGCCTATGAGGACGAGGATTTCCTGCTGCGCGACGAGTTGCGCCCGGTGCGCCTTCAGCTTGAATTGCTGAAGCCCGAAATGCATTTGCGCGAACAGGGCGTGCGCTCGACCATCGCGGTGTTCGGCAGCGCCCGCATCCCCGACCCGGCCAGCGCCCAGCGCGCCTTGCACGAGGTCGAGACCCAGGCCCGCGCCCATCCCGACGACCTCCGCTTGGCGGCCCAGGTCGGCGTGGCGCGCCGCATGTTGGCCAACAGCCGCTATTGGGAGGAATCGCGCCGCTTGGGCCGCATCGTCTCGTCGGTGTGCGCCAGCGGCCAGGGCGATTGCGATTTCGTGGTGCTGACCGGCGGCGGTCCCGGCATCATGGAGGCGGCCAACCGCGGCGCCGCCGACGTGGGCGCCAAATCGGTGGGACTGAACATCGTTTTGCCGGCCGAGCAGGGGCCCAACCGCTGGATCACCCCCGAGCTGTGCTTCCGCTTCCATTATTTCGCGATCCGCAAGATGCACTTCCTGGCCCGCGCCAGGGCGCTGGTCTTCTTCCCCGGCGGCTTCGGCACCCTGGACGAGTTGTTCGAGGCGGCCACCCTGATGCAGACCGGCAAGATCGAGCCGATTCCCTTCCTGCTGTTCGGCAAGGAGTATTGGGAGCGGGTCATCAATCTGGATACCATGGTCGGCGAGGGCGTCATCTCGCCCGAGGACGTCGACATGTTCCGCTTCGTCGAGACCGCCGAGGAAGCCTGGCACGTCATCTCGACCTTCCACGGACTCAACGGGCGGACTTGAGGGGGAACAACACATGATACTGATCGGCCGCAACCTTTCGCCCTATGTCCGCCGCGTGGCGATCAGCCTGCGGCTGCTGGGCATCGAGCACCAGCAGCGGGCCTTGTCGACCGTCGACCAGCGCGACCAGATCCTGGTCTACAATCCGCTGGGCCGCGTGCCGGCCCTGGTGCTGGCGGATGGCGAGGTGATCATCGATTCGGCGGCCATCCTGGACCATCTCGACGAACTCGCCGGCCCCTCGCGCGCCCTGATCCCGCCGGCCGGCCCCGGCCGCCGCTTGGTGAGCAAGCGCCTGGCGCTGGCCACCGGCGTCACCGACAAGGCGATCGAGGTCTACCGCGAACGCCTGCGCCGCCCGCCCGAGACGCTGCACGAGCCGCACGCCCAGCAATGCGAAAGCCAGGTGCTGGCCGGGCTGGCCGCGCTGGACGCCATGATCGACCCGGACGGCGCCATCACCCAGGCCGAGATCAC
Source organism: Alphaproteobacteria bacterium (assembly GCA_015232025.1). GTDB lineage: Bacteria > Pseudomonadota > Alphaproteobacteria > Rhodospirillales > Magnetospirillaceae > JADFZP01. Next base: position 4,864 of record JADGAL010000200.1, on the reverse strand, counting down.
CCTGATCGCCGGCATCGGCTTCGCCCAAAAACTGCTGCCCGCCCTGATCCCCGAGGCGCGCTTCCTGCGCGTCGAGGCCTTGCTGCACCGCTGCGACCCGCTGCCCGCCTTCGCCGAGACGCGGCCGTGAGTCTGACCGTCGCCCTGGCGGCCGCCAATCTGGCGCTGCTGCTGGGGCTGATCGCGGTGGTGTGGCTGCGCACCGGGCGAAGCGCCGCCGACGACGGCGTGCGCCGCGATCTCGAACGCCTGGAGCGCGCCTTGCGCGAGGACATGGCCCGCCAGCGCGGCGAGGTCGGATCGGCGCTCAAGGATTATGGCGACTCGCTGACCCGCCAGATGACCGGGATGGCCGGACTGCTGGCCGAGCGGATCGGCCATCTGAACGAGACGGTCGAGCGCCGCTTGACCAAATTGCAGGAGGACAACGGCCAGCGCCTGGACCAGATGCGCCAGACGGTCGACGAGAAGCTGCAAGGCACGCTGGAGAAGCGGCTGGGCGAATCCTTCAAGCTGGTCAGCGAACGCCTGGAGCAGGTGCATCTCGGCCTGGGCGAGATGCGGACCCTGGCCACCGGCGTGGGCGATCTGAAAAAGGTGCTGACCAACGTCAAGACCCGCGGCACCTGGGGCGAAATCCAGCTTCACGCGCTGCTGGAGCAGGTCTTGGCGCCCGAGCAATACCTCAAGGACGCGCAATGCCGCGACGGCGCCGCCGAGCGGGTCGAGTTCGCGGTGCGCCTGCCCGGCCGCGGCGGGATCGACGGCGAGGCCGAGGTGCTGCTGCCGATCGACGCCAAGTTCCCGCGCGAGGACTATGAACGCCTGATCGAAGCCTCGGAGCGCGGCGATCCCGAGGCGGTCGAGGCCGCCGCCAAGGCCCTGGAGGTCCGCCTGCGCAACGCGGCGCGCGACATCTTCGACAAATACGTCAACCCGCCGCGCACCACCGATTTCGCCATCCTGTTCCTGCCCACCGAGGGCCTGTACGCCGAGGTGCTGCGCCGCCCCGGCCTGGTCGAGCGCCTGCAACGCGACTACCGCGTCAACCTGACCGGCCCGACCACCCTGGGCGCCCTGCTCAACAGCCTGCAAATGGGCTTCCGCACCCTGGCCATGCAGAAGCGGTCGAGCGAGGTGTGGGAAATCCTGGGCGCCGTGAAGACCGAGTTCGGCAAATACGGCCAGATGCTCGACAAGGTGCAGAAGAAGCTGGTCGAAGCCCAGCGCACCATCGACGACGTCGCGATCCGCCGCCGCGCCATCGACCGCAAGCTCCGCCAAGTCCAATCCCTGCCCGCCCCCGACGCCCAGGCCCTGCTGGGCGTCGACGAGGAGGACGCCTTCGCGGACGAGATGGTCGAGGGGTAATCAGAAAGAAAGGTTCACCACCAAGGCGCCAAGGACACCAAGAGTCACCAAGGGACCGGAATTCGCCGGTATGAGGTCAGTTCAACCCCGGAACGCGATCCGGGGCGACGATCATGTTGGGGTCGGGAAACAGTCCCCGCCCCAGCCATGCGGCCGCTCGAAAGGGATGCGCGACGACCAGTCGGGTCGTCGCGGTCTCGACGACGGCGATCCTTCCCGGCTCGACGATTCGGCTCTTGGTCGTGACGAAGTCGTCGAAATTGGCCGTCACCAGCAACTGCGCATTCCCGGCGATGGCGGTTTCAATCACGTGGGCATCCTCGATGTCCCGGATCGGAAAAAGGCCCATGCCCCCGAGCGTGAGATGCGGGGCGGCGGCGACGGCGCCGAGGCGGGCATAGCCCGCGATGGCTTCGATGATGGGATCGACGGTCGGCCGGGGTACCCGCCAGTCGATCTCCAGCACCTTGCGGAGCCGGGTCAGCATACCCCAGGAGATGACCAACTGGACGGGCATGCCCTCGGCGCGGCCTGTCCGCGCGATCCGGACCAAGCTTTGCGCCGCCGTATCGTCGGCGCCCCTGCGATCCGCCAGAAATGCCGCGCACCAGACATTCAGGTCCAAGCACAGGTTCAGGACGCCCGTCATCGGTGGACCAACCGAACGGCCTCGGTCAGGATGCCATCTTCGTCCACGGGCGCGTCGCCGACCTTCATTTCGGTGACGAGTTGGCGATGGGCCACGTCCCATTCGGCATCGAGCGCCTTGCGTCCGATCTCGCGGGCAAGGTCGTCCATATCCCTGTCCGTCCCGAGCTTTTCGAGGCGCCGCAGGGCGGCGTGGGCTTCGGCCGGCAGTCTGACATAAAAGCGCAAGGCGGCCGCGGCGATCTGGGCGGGCGAGCGGTCTTCACTCTGGGCGATTCGCTCGACGTCGCGCGCAGTGCGTTCGTCCGCATATGCGGAAATGGTTCGAGCGGCCATCGTCCAACTCCTTCTATAGGAGCTATAGAAATAGGAGGATTCCCGGTCCAGTTCAATGTCCCGGTGGCCGTCGATCGCGCGCCACCCCCGTGGAAAGCAGATCGGGAAACACCAAGGTGCGGTCCCGGTCCCTTGGTGTTTCTTGGTGTCCTTGGCGTCTTGGTGGTGAATCTTTTATCTGAACCGTCCCAGGCTCACCGCCCTCACACCTTCAGGCTGACGACCTTTTGTTCGCCCGGCGTGTCGAAGGTGACGCGGAAGATTTCGGGGGGGTCTTTGATGTTCTTCAAGGGCCGCACGCCCATGCTTTGGAAGCCGGCCTGGATGCGGTTCTTGCACTCGTCGTAGACGGTTTTCGAGATGACGATGCCGCCGGGGTCGCATTGGGGTTCCAGGCGGGCGGCGATGTTGACGCCTTCGCCGAAGGCGTCGTTCTTGGTCATGATCATTTCGCCGGTGTTGATGCCGATGCGGATGGTGATGTGCTCGTGCAGCATGCGCTTGGCGTTGTAGACCCGGAATTCCTTTTGCACCGCGATGGCGCAGCGCACGGCGTCCATGCCGGTGTTGAAGCGCACCATGAAGGCGTCGCCGATGGTCTTGATCTCGGTGCCGCCACACGCCTTGATGTTCTTGCGCATGATGGCGTTGTGTTCCTTGAGCAGATCGTAGGTCCCCTGCTCGTCATTGCTCATCTTTTTCGAATAGCCGACGATGTCGGTCATCATCAGCGTTTGGACCTGCCGGTGTTCCTCTTTGTTGTAATCGGCGGAGTAGATGCCGCGTTGCGGCGCGGTCGACAGGTCGGGAGCCTCGATCTCGGCGGCGCGTCGTCCGCCGAACAGCGCCGCCAGCACGAAGCCCAGGATCGACGACGGCAGCCACAGCCCCAGCACCGCCGCCCCGCCGGCCGCCACCCACAGCTTGCGGCCCGTGTAGACCGCCTGCATTTCGGGCTGCTTGTGCAGCCACCACGCCGCCCCGGCGAACACCCCCAGCCTGAGCAAAAAGCCGAAAAAGCCGCCCGCGAACAGCTTTAGAAACAACGCGACCAGCAAGGCGCCGCCCGCCGCGCCCATCCGCATCGGCGTGGCCATTCCCTGAACGACCTCAACCAGGGCCATCACCTGATCGGCCACCGCCATGCTTCACTCCCGCCCGAATCCGCCTGGCACAGTTTGGAGCACCGGACCACGAAATGCAACTATATGAAACGCCCGGATGCCAAAACGGCGGGGGGTCGCTTACATCTTGATAACCAACGGTCAGAACGACAGTTTCGATGTGTCCACGTTCTTCAACCCTTGTGACGTTGACCCAATTTTTTCTTGTTGCAACTTCAGCTTCATGTCACTGGGATTGTCCGCTTCGGCCTGGGCTACTTCCTCGTCGATCTGGCCTTCCCGCCACAGCTTGATCAACGCCTGATCGAAGGTCTGCATGCCCTGCTCGGCGTTTTCCGCCATCACCGGCTTGATCTCCTTGATGTCGCCTTTGCGGATCAGTTCCTTGATCAGCCCTTGGTTCAGCAGGATCTCAAGCGCCGCCGCGCGCCCGCCGGTCTTGGTGCGGACCAGGCGCTGCGACAGGATGCCGCGCAGGTTCAGCGACAGGTTCAACAAAATCTGATTGTGCATCTCGCGATCGAAGAAGTTGACGATGCGCTCGATCGCCTGATTGGCGTTGTTGGCATGCAGGGTGGCGAGCGCCAGATGGCCGGTCTCGGCGATGTTGAGCGCCTGTTCCATGATGTGGGCGTCGCGGATTTCGCCCACCAGGATGACGTCGGGCTTCTGGCGCAGGGCGTTCTTCAACGCCGCTTCGAAGCTGTGGGTGTCGACGCCCACCTCGCGCTGGGTGACGATGCATTTCTGGTGCTCGTGAACATATTCGATCGGGTCTTCGATGGTGATGATGTGGCCCGAATCCTTCTTGTTGCGATAGTCGATCATCGCCGCCAGCGAGGTCGACTTGCCCGAGCCGGTGCCGCCCACCACGATGACCAGCCCGCGCTTTTCGCAGCACAGCTCGCCCAGCATGACCGGCAGCTTCAGTTCCTCGATGGTGGGGATGCGGGTGGTGATGCGGCGGATCACCAAGCCGGTATGCTGGCGCTGCTTGAAGGCGTTGATGCGGAAGCGGCCGACCCCTTCGAGGTCCTTGGCCATGTTCAACTCGCACTCGGTCTCGAATTCCTTCAACAGGTGCGGAGCGGCCAAATCCTCCATGATGGCGGCCAGGGCGGCGTCGTCGAGCAAGCGGTCGTCCACCGCGAACAATCCCGAATCGTCGCGCAACGACGGCTTGGCGCCATAGGTCAGATAAAGGTCGGAACCCTTGCGCTGAACCATGGTGGTCAGCCACTGGTCGATCAACGACTTCGCCATTTTCTAAAATCCCCCCGGAAAGAAAAATAGGATGAAACACCAAGGACACGAAGGACACCAAGGGACCGGAGCGCCGCCATACTTCGTGTCCTTGGTGTCCTTGGTGTTTCCAATACTTACTT
>JADGAL010000001.1 GCA_015232025.1 Alphaproteobacteria bacterium | reverse complement strand
GCCTCGAACAGGATGGCGGGATCGATCGGCTTGGCGACATAGCCATCCATGCCGGCCGCCAGACAACGCTCGTCGTCGCCCTTCAGCGCGTTGGCGGTCATCGCCACGATGGGGATGCGCGACACCGGCCCGGCCAGGGCGCGGATGCGGGCGGTGGCTTCCAGCCCGTCCATCTCGGGCATCTGCATGTCCATCAGCACCACGTCGAACGGCGCCTCGGTCACCATCCTCAGCGCCCGCGCGCCGTCGGCGGCCACCGAGACGTGATGGCCCCGCCGCGCCAGCAGGCCCACCGCGACCTTCTGGTTGACCGGATTGTCTTCGGCCAGCAGGATTCGCAAAGGAGGCAGGCGGGCCACGTCGATCGCCGCCGCCGCGTGCGCCGGGACGGCGGCGCGGGCGCTGGGCAGCGGCAGGACGCACCAGAAGGTCGAGCCCTGGCGTTCCACGCTGTCGACGCCGATCTCGCCGCCCATCAGATCGACCAGCCGCTTGCAGATCGCCAACCCCAACCCGGTGCCGCCGAAGCGCCGCGCGATCGTCCCATCGGCCTGGGCGAAGGTGGTGAACAGGCGGGTTCGCGCCGCCTCGCCGATGCCGATGCCGGTGTCGGCGATCTCGAACCGGACGGTCGGCACGCCGTCGCGAACCCCGCCGGGCAGGGCGCGAACCGTCACCGCGCCCTGGTCGGTGAATTTGACGGCGTTGCCGATCAGATTGAGCAGGATCTGGCGCAGGCGGGTCGGATCGCCGGCCACCGGGGCGGCCAATTCGGGCGCGATGTCGAGCACCAGCGCCAGCCCCTTGTCGCCGGCCCGCGACTCCATCAGGCCGACCACGCTGCCCAGCAAGCGGTGCAGGTCGAAGGGAACCGATTCGATGTCGAGCTTGCCGGCCTCGAGCTTCGAGAAGTCGAGGATGTCGTCCAGGATGGTCAGCAACGCCTCGGCCGAGTACAGTACGGTTTCGGCCTGATCGCGCTGCTCGGGCGCCAGTCGGCTGTCGAGCAGCAGGCGCACCATGCCGACCACGCCGTTCATCGGGGTGCGGATCTCGTGGCTCATCATCGCCAGGAACTCGGACTTGGCGCGGGCGCCCTCGTCGGCCCGCGCCTTGGCCTCGCGCAGATCCTCGGCCATCCGGCGCTCGTCGGCGAGGTGGCCGAATTGCACGCGCGACAGCCGGTGCAGGCGCGCTCCGATCGCCCAGCCGAAGCCGTTGCCCATCAGCAGCCAGCCCAGATAGGTGCCGACGTCGTAGGCGCGCGGCGCCGGGTCGGTTCCGATCAGCCAGGCGCCCAGGCAGGACGCCGACATCAGCGCGGTCAAGGCGAGGTTGGGCAAGGGCGGGCTTGGGCAGGCGACATGCACCACCACCGCGACGAAGGCCGCCATGATCGGCCAATGCGGCTGATAGGCCGGCGTGATGCCGCTGATCGAGAAGGCGATCGCGAACAGCAGCCCGAACAACGGCAGCGTCAGGCGATCCAGTTCGCGCGCCGTCGTGACCCGGCGCAGCCGCAAGGCCGTCCACATCCCCAAACCGGCGACCACGGCGCGCACGCCGAGCACCAGCCACAGCGGGGCGCCCTCGAGCATCGCCAGATCGAGCGGCACGAAGGCGGCATAGCCCAGGCTGCCGAAGGCGGCGTTGGCCACCTGGGCGCGGCGCGCCTCGCGCAGAGTCGTGGCGCGGTACTCGGCCTCCAGCGACGGGTCGCGGAACGTCCCGCGCCACCACGACACCGCGTATCCCTCTTGCCCCCCCACCGGTCCCCCCCCGACCTGCATGGCGACAATCTAACCGCAAAGGCCGCGCGTTGCCAGCCCGCTTCAAGTGACGGTTTCGTTGGCGGGCGCCGCTTGACCCGAGCGGCCCACACCCTCATCATTCGTCGATGCTCGTCAAATGGCTGGTCCTCATCGCCATCGTCCTGATCGTGTGGTTTGGCTATCGCCATTTCCAGCGCGTGGTGGAACTCGGCCAACGCCGCGATCCCGCCGCTCCGGCCCCACGCGCCGACGGTTCGGCCGCCCAGGTCGAGGAGACGGTGCGCTGCGATCGCTGCGGCGCGTTCGTTCCGGCCCGCGAGCCCGGCCGCTGCGGTCGTCCCGACTGCCCGTTCCTCGGCCGCCCCACGCCCTGACCCTCAACCCGGACGCGCCTCCCTTGACCGTCCGTGTGGCGGCGGTTAGGGTGCTGGGGTCATTCCGCGAAGCAGCATGGACCGGGTTTTCCTCATGGCGACGAACGGCACGGCGAAGCCCTGCTTCCAGTCACTGATCCTTACGCTCCACCAGTTTTGGGCCGAGCAGGGGTGTGTGATCTTGCAACCTTACGACATGGAGGTCGGGGCGGGCACCTTCCATCCGGCGACCACCCTGCGCGCCCTGGGGCCGGACCCCTGGAAGACGGCCTATGTGCAGCCCTCGCGGCGGCCCAAGGACGGGCGCTATGGCGAGAATCCGAATCGGTTGCAGCATTATTATCAGTATCAGGTGATCCTGAAGCCCTCGCCGCAAGACGCGCAGGCGCTTTACCTGCAAAGCCTGCGAGCCCTGGGCGTCGATCCCGAGCTGCACGACATCCGCTTCGTCGAGGACGATTGGGAAAGCCCCACCCTGGGCGCCTGGGGCCTGGGCTGGGAGGTCTGGTGCGACGGCATGGAGGTGACCCAGTTCACCTATTTCCAGCAGGTCGGCGGCATCGAGGTCGATCCGGTCTGCGTCGAGCTGACCTACGGCCTGGAACGTCTGGCCATGTACATCCAGGGCGTCGAGAACGTCTATGATCTGGATTTCAACGGCCAGGGCGTGCGCTATGGCGACGTCTTCCTGCAGGCCGAGAAGGAATATTCGGCGCATAATTTCGAGGTGGCCGACACCGAGATGCTGCTGCGCCACTTCCTCGACGCCGAGAAGGAATGCCAAGCCCTGATCGAGGCCAAGCTGGCGCTGCCGGCCTATGACCAGTGCATCAAGGCCAGCCATCGCTTCAATCTGCTGGACGCGCGCGGCGTGATCAGCGTCACCGAGCGGGCCTCGTATATCGGCCGCGTCCGCGCGTTGGCCAAGGCGTGCTGCGAAGGCTGGCTGGCCAGCCGTCAGCCGAAGGCGGAGTCCTGATCATGGCGGAACTGCTGCTCGAACTCTTCTCGGAAGAGATCCCCGCCCGGATGCAGGCGCGCGCCGCCGACGATTTGAAGCGCCTGATCGGCGACGGCTTGACGGCGGCCGGCCTAAGCTTCGCGCGCGCCGAAAGCTTCGTCACGCCGCGCCGCCTGACCCTGGTGATGGAGGGCCTGCCGACCGCCCAGCCCGACGTCTCGGAAGAAAAGCGCGGGCCGCGGGTCGGCGCGCCCGAGCAGGCGGTGGCCGGTTTCCTGAAGTCGGCCGGGCTGGCCTCGCTGGACCAGTGCGAGCAACGCGACTCCGGCAAGGGCGCCTTCTGGTTCGCGGTGATCCGCCGCGAGGGCCGCCCCACCGCCCAGGTGCTGGACGAGGTGATCGGCCGCGCCCTGGCCGAATTCCCCTGGCCGAAATCGATGCGCTGGGCCACCCACAAGGTCCGCTGGGTGCGTCCGCTGCACCGCATCCTGTGCCTGTTCGACGGCGCCGTGGTGCCGATCGCCTTCGGCCCGGTGACGGCCTCGGACCAAAGCGAGGGCCATCGCTTCATGGCGCCCGGCGCCTTCGCGGCGACCGGATTCGCCGATTACGCCGCCAAGCTCGACGCCGCCAAGGTGGTGCTCGACCCGGCCGCGCGCATGGCGATGATCCGCGACGGGGTGGCCAGTCTGGCCGCCGCCGAGGGCCTGACGGTGAAGCCCGACGAGGGCCTGCTGGCCGAGGTCACCGGGCTGGTCGAATATCCGGTGCCCTTGCTGGGCCGCATCGACGACGCCTTCATGGACGTGCCGCCCGAGGTGCTGACCACGGCGATGCGGGCGCATCAGAAGTATTTCTCGCTGCTCGACTCGAACGGCAAGCTGGCCTCGCGCTTCGGCGTGGTCGCCAACCGCTTCGCCCCCGATGGCGGCAAGGCGATCATCGCCGGAAACGAGCGGGTGCTGCGGGCGCGCCTGTCGGACGCCAAGTTCTTCTGGGACGGCGACCGCAAGCACAGCCTGGAAAGCCGGCTGCCGCGTCTCGCCGAAAGCATCTTCCACGCCAAGCTGGGCACCCTGGCCGACAAGGTCGAGCGGATGCGGGTGCTGGCCCGGCACATGACCTTCTACATCCCCGGCGCGTCCGCCCAGGTGGCCGAGCGCGCGGCGCGCCTCGCCAAATGCGACCTGTTCGCCGAGATGGTCGGCGAATTCCCCGAATTGCAGGGGATCATGGGCCGCTACTACGCGCTGGCCGACGGCGAGGACCCGGCGGTCGCCGACGCCATCGCCGAGCATTACTCGCCGGCCGGTCCCAACGACCGCTGCCCGACCGCGCCGGTCTCGGTGGCGGTGGCCTTGGCCGACAAGATCGACACGCTGGTCGGGTTCTTCGGCATCGACGAGAAGCCGACCGGCTCGAAAGACCCCTACGCCTTGCGCCGCGCCGCTTTGGGCGTCATCCGCCTGATCGTCGAGAACGGGCTGCGCGTGCCGCTGGCCGCCTTCTTCGCGCTGGCCCATGGGCAGTATGGCGGCGGGCTGCCCCGCGACGCGGCGTCCACCACGGCGGACTTGCTCGACTTCTTCGCCGACCGCCTGAAGGTGCATCTGCGCGAGCGGGGCGTGCGGCACGATCTGGTCGTCGCGATCTTCGCCCTGGGCGGCGAGGACGATCTGGTGCGGCTGCTCGCCCGCGTGAAGGCGCTGGGCGACTTCCTGGCCAGCGAAGACGGCGCCAATCTCCTGGTCGCCTATCGCCGCGCCGCCAACATCGTGCGGATCGAGGAAAAGAAGGACGGCGCCACCTATGACGGCGAGCCCGACGAGGCGCTGTTCGAACAAGACGAGGAGCGCGCCCTGTCGGCCCAATTGGCCGAGGTGCGCGGCGCCGCCGGGGCTTTGGCCCAGCACGAGCGGTTTGGCGAGCTGATGGGCGTCTTGGCCACTCTTCGCCGGCCGGTGGACGCCTTTTTCGACCAGGTCACGGTAAACACCGAGCGGCCGGAACTACGGGGCAACCGCCTCGCGCTTCTGTCACGCATCGGGGCGGCCATGGGAGAGGTGGCCGATTTCTCAAAAATCGAGGGGTAGGGTGTCATGACGAAATGGGTCTACAGCTTTGGCGGCGGCAGTGCCGAAGGGCGCGCCGAGATGAAGAACCTGCTCGGCGGCAAGGGCGCCAATCTGGCCGAGATGGCCAATCTGGGCATCCCCGTCCCTCCCGGCTTCACGATCACCACCGAGCTTTGCACGTATTATTACGCGAACGGGCAAAGCTATCCGGCCGAGTTGAAGGGCCAGGTGGCCGAGGCGCTGGTCGCGGTCGAGACGATCATGGGCGCCAAATTCGGCGACGTGGTCAATCCGCTGCTGGTCTCGGTGCGATCGGGCGCGCGGGCCTCGATGCCAGGCATGATGGACACCGTCCTCAATCTGGGCCTCAACGACGCCACCGTCGAGGGCTTGGCCAAGCGCTCGAACGACGACCGTTTCGCCTATGACAGCTATCGCCGCTTCATCCAGATGTATTCCGACGTGGTGCTGGGCGTCGACCATCATCACTTCGAGGAACTGCTGGAGGCGCTGAAAGAGGACGCCGGCTACAGCCTCGACACCGAATTGAAGGCCGCGGATTGGCGCAAGCTGGTCGGCGCCTACAAGGCCAAGGTCGAAGAGCAGTTGGGCCGCCCCTTCCCGCAGGACCCGCAGGACCAGCTTTGGGGCGCCATCGGCGCGGTGTTCGGAAGCTGGATGAACCAGCGCGCCATCACCTATCGCCGCCTGCACGAGATCCCGGCCGACTGGGGCACCGCCGTCAACGTCCAGGCCATGGTGTTCGGCAACATGGGCAACGACTGCGCCACCGGGGTGTGCTTCACCCGCGACCCCTCGACGGGCCGCAATATGTTCTATGGCGAATATCTGGTGAACGCCCAGGGCGAGGACGTGGTGGCCGGCATCCGCACGCCGCAATACCTGACCAAGGCGGCGCGCGAGGAGGCCCACGCCGAGTTGCCCTCGATGGAAGAGGTGATGCCCGCCGTGTTCGCCGAACTCGACGCGGTGCGCCACACCCTCGAGAAGCACTACACCGACATGCAGGACATGGAGTTCACCGTCCAGCAGTCGAAGCTGTGGATGCTGCAAACCCGCACCGGCAAGCGCACCGCCGAGGCGGCGCTGAAGATCGCCGTCGACATGTGCCGCGAGGGCCTGATCGGCAAGGAAAAGGCGGTGCAGCGCATCGATCCGGGCGCGCTCGACCAGCTTCTCCACCCGACCCTCGACCCCAAGGCCAAGCGCGACGTGCTGGGCCGCGGCCTGCCGGCCTCGCCGGGGGCGGCGTCGGGCAAGGTGGTGTTCTCGGCCGACGACGCCGAGGTGTGGGCGCAGAAGGGCGAGAAGGTCATCCTGGTCCGCATCGAGACCAGCCCCGAGGACATCGGCGGCATGCACGTCGCCCAGGGCATCCTGACCACCCGCGGCGGCATGACCAGCCACGCCGCCGTGGTGGCGCGCGGCATGGGCCGGCCCTGCGTCGCCGGCTGCGGCGAGTTGCGGGTCGATTACGCGGCCAAGCGCTTCAAGGCCGGCGACCGGATCGTCAACGAGGGCGACGTCATCACCCTCGACGGCTCGACCGGCGAAGTGATGTCGGGCGCCGTTCCGACCATCCAGCCGGCGCTGACCGGCGACTTCGCGGCGCTGATGGTGTGGGTCGACGAAATCCGCACCATGAAGGTGCGCGCCAACGCCGAAACCCCGCTCGACGCCGCCACGGCGCGCAAGTTCGGCGCCGAGGGCATCGGGCTGTGCCGCACCGAGCACATGTTCTTCGATCCCAAGCGCATCATCGCGATGCGCGAGATGATCGTCGCCTCCGAGGAATCCGGCCGGCGCACCGCGCTGGCCAAGCTGCTGCCCTTCCAGCGGCAGGACTTCGTCGATCTGTTCGAGATCATGGAGGGGCTGCCGGTCACCATCCGCCTGCTCGACCCGCCGCTGCACGAGTTCCTGCCCAATTCCGAAGACGAGATGAACGAGGTCGCCCGCGCCGCCGGCGTCGATCTCGCCACCGTCAAGGGGCGCACCGCGCAGCTTCATGAAAGCAACCCGATGCTCGGCCATCGCGGCTGCCGCTTAGGCATCACCTATCCCGAAATCTACGAGATGCAGGCCCAGGCGATCTTCGAGGCGGCCATCCTGCTCGCCGACAAGGGCCAGACCGTGGTGCCCGAAATCATGGTCCCGCTGGTCGGCACCAAGAAGGAACTGGACCTGATGAAGGCCAGCATCGACAAGGTCGCCCAGCGGGTGTTCGCCGAGAAGGGCAAAAGCGTGCCCTATCACGTCGGCACCATGATCGAATTGCCGCGCGCCGCCCTCAGGGCCGGCGACATCGCCGCGACCGCCGAATTCTTCAGCTTCGGCACCAACGACCTGACCCAGACCACGCTGGGCATGTCGCGCGACGACTCGGCGCCCTTCCTCGAAGTCTATCGCCAGAAGGGCATCTACGAGCACGACCCCTTCGCCAGCCTGGACCAGGAAGGCGTCGGCGAGATGATCCAGCTCGCCGCCGAGCGCGGCCGCAAGACCCGCCCCGGCATCAAGCTGGGCATCTGCGGCGAACACGGCGGCGACCCCGCCTCGATCGCCTTCTGCCAGACGGTCGGGCTGGATTACGTGTCCTGCTCGCCCTACCGCGTCCCCATCGCCCGCCTCGCCGCCGCCCAGGCGGCGCTGGGCGTCAAGGCGTCCTCGACGGCCTGAGGGCGACGACGGGGACTGAGAATCAAGCCAGCCTGGAGCGATCCAGGCTGGCTTTTATTTTGATCGCGCCGGTGTCGACTCTTGATCCTGCGCCGACGGCAACCTATCATCGTGACGGGTCGAGATGGACCGGGCCAAGGCGAAAAGCGCCATCGAAGAGCTGGTCAAGGCGGGCGCCATGGCCCTGACCGCGCACGCCAAGGTGCGAAGCCCGGCACAGGGCAAGAATCCGCTGACCCGTGAGGAGATCAAGAACTGCCTCTTGCGTGGATCGATCACCGAGGGACCGGCGCCCGACATGAGGCAGACGAATGGATGGCGGGTGACCGTCACCCGCTTCAGGTCGGAAGAAAAGCATGAGGTCGCCGCCGTGCTGATCCTCGAACAAAGGGTTCTGGTCATCACGGGCTATGGTTGGGAAACCAATGTGGCGCGACGCACCGGACGAATGGTGGAGGACGACGATGAATGAGCCGCACCACTACATCGAGTGTGGCCTTGATTACGTCTATATACTCAATGGCTTCACGGTCCATGAGACCGGCTATGGCCCGGCGGTCGAGGTCGATGGCGCCGACGCGCTGGACCGTCAGATCGCCTTGGCGATCGTAGACCACCAAGGCGCGCTCACCGGCCAGGAGGTTCGCTTCCTTCGCGGGCTGCTCGACTTGACCCAAGCCGAGTTGGGCTTCCTGTTGGGCAAGGATGCCCAAAGCGTGGCCAGATGGGAACGGCTGAAGACCGCCATCCCCCCAACCGAGGACCGCGCCCTTCGCCAGATTTACCTGGAGGAGACGGGGCACCCGCGCAAATTCGTCGAAACGTCGCGCTTGGTCGCCGCGATCGAAAGCCGGATCGATCGCGTGACCTTTCGCGAACTTGCTCACGGGGTTTGGGAACGCCAAGCCGCGTGAGCCTCGCCCGCGAGGGTCTCGTCGTGGCATCGCAAGGGCGAGCAGGCCGACTTGACGCCCGACCAGACCAAGGCGGTCGCCAATTTCGCCTCGGGCATCAAGGCCGCGGCGAAGGTCAGGAGGAAGGGATGAGCAAAAGGAACGTGGCCGACGAGTTGGTGGACGCGATGGGCGAGGCGCTCGCCATGGCGACGGGCGAGATTGAACCCGCGGCGGTTCACGAGGTCGCCGTCGTTCCCGACGTGGACGTGCGGGCCATTCGGGAACTGATGCCGGCGAGCCAATGAACTGACCCATCGGCGGCAAGGTACGGGCGAATCGCCTCCTTGGTGTCCTTGGTGTACTTGGTGTTCCCCCATCTACTTTCCACCGCGCCCGCTTCAGGATTGGGAACAAGGACGCTGCCGCGCCGCCCGCGCCTACCTGACGGTGATCGGCCGCAACCCCAAGGCGGTGGAGGACGCGCTGTCGGCGGCGTAGCCTCGCCGTCAGTGCAGGGCGCGCCGCACCAAGCTTTCGCGGCTGCCGACCCGCGGGTCGAAATCGCCGCGCAGCACCTTGAGCGCCATCCGCTCGGACTCGATCTCGCGCGCCGTGCGGAAACCCAGCCGGCGCAGCACCGGCACGGGCGGGCACCAGCCCTGCAAGGCGTGCTGCAACAGGAACGCGGTGACCAAGGCGGGCAGGGCCAGCCAGCGGCGATCGACGGTGGCGCCCAGCGCCACGCCCATCAGGGCCAGCGTGGCGGCATTGGCCTCCAGCGCCCGCTCGATGTCCCATTCCTGGTCCAGTTCGCGCAAACGCCCGACGATCGTCTCGGGATGGCGCGCGTGATGGCGCACGCTGGCCTCGGTGGCGTTGAGAATGCTCTCGTTGATCGCCGGCTTGGTGTGCTCGGAAACCCGGTTCGCGGTCGAAGGCAGCATGACGGCCTCCCTCATTCATTTGCCTCGTCCGGTAAATGCGGCGAGGGGCCTGCGGGTTCCCGCGCTATTCCTCCACGTTCATCGAGCCGGCAAGGTGGTGGATCGGGTCCATCGCGTCGTGGAGCAGACGCAATATCTCGATCTCGGTGGCACTCGGCCGGAACACAAGGATATGCCGGCCCCTGTTCCCGCATCGGGCGACATGCAAGGTGAACAGCCCCTTTCCGACATCGTCTCGGGGTTTGGCCCCGACGACGCGCGGCCCTTCCGCAAGTGCCTCCATGGCGGCCCGCAGGATGGCGGCGTAGGCCCGCGCTTGGGCGTGGCCGAAGCGATCGGTCGTCCATCGCACGATGTTCCGGAAGTCCGCGCTCGCCGCTCGGGTCAGCCGGATCGGCCAAACACGTTTCTTCACTCCGGGTCCGCGTCGCCCGCGAGGGCCTCATCGGTCAGCACGTTCAGATGTCGGGCCAGATCGGCGGGGGTTTCAAAGGTGAGGAAGCGTCCCGCCTCGATGTCGGCGATGCCGATCCGCGCGGCATCGCGAAGGGCGGCCAAGCGGGCCTCGTCCTCCGATTCGCGGTTCTGGACCAGGCGAAGCCCGTCCCTTAGAACCTCGCTGGCGTTCTGATAGCGGCCGGACGACACCAACCTTTCGATCAGCGCGGCTTGTTGGTTGGTCAGGACCACGTTGCGGGTTGGCATCCCGTCGCTCCGATCAAGTCTCGTCTGGCATGATATGCCATCGCGATCCACCGTCACAAGGCCGGGCTGGAGCCCGGCCGTCGGCCCGGATAGAATGCCCCGATGAGCATCATAACCCTCGAGTCCCTGCGCCACGGCGGCAAGGCGGCGTTGTCTCGGGCCTTGGGCCGGCTGGAGGCCGCGCCCGATTCCGAGGACTCGGTGGCGCTGTTGTCGGCCGCCCATGCGGCGCCCAGGGCGCGGGTGGTGGGGATGACCGGGCCGCCCGGCGTCGGCAAGTCGACCCTGATGAACGCGCTGATCGGGCGGTGGCGCGGGCAGGGGCGCACGGTGGCGTGCATCGCGGTCGATCCCTCGTCGCGCCGCTCGGGCGGGGCGCTGCTGGGCGACCGCACGCGGTTGTCGACCGATCCCGAGGATCAGGGGGTGTTCGTCCGCTCGATGGCGGCGCGCGACCGGCTGGGCGGGCTGGCGGCGCTGACCGTCTCGGCGATGGTGGTGATGCGGGCGCTTTACGACGTGGTGCTGATCGAGACGGTGGGGGTCGGCCAGTCCGAGACCGACGTGGTCGGCGTGGCCGACACGGTGGTGTTCTGCGTTCAGCCCGGCTCGGGCGATTCGCTGCAATTCATGAAGGCCGGCATCGTCGAGATTCCCCATGTCGTGGTGGTGACCAAGGCCGACATGGGCGCTTCGGCGGCGCGGGCGCGGGCCGACGTGCTGGGCGCGCTGTCCCTGGCCGAGGCCGGGCCGGAGGGCTGGCGCGTGCCGGTGCTGATGGTCTCCTCGATGGGCGGCGAGGGGGTGGCCGAGCTGATCGCCGCGCTGGACCAGCATGCCGAATGGCTGCGCCAGGGCGGGCGGCTCGACGCGGCGCGACTGGCCCAGGCGCGGCTTTGGCTTGAGGAGGCGGTGCGCGAGCGCTTCGGCCGCGAGGGCCTGCGCCGCGCCGGGCCTCTGTCCCTGGCCGCCGGAGAATCCCCGTTTCGTCGTCTCGCCACCTTGTCGGCCGCTTTGTTGGAGGGCTCATGACCGAGGATTGCATCTTCTGCAAGATCGTCGCCGGCTTGGCGCCGTGCTTCGAGATCGCCCGCGACGACCGGGCGCTCGCCTTCATGGACATCAATCCGGCCAGTCCGGGCCATGTGCTGGTCGTCTCGACCGAGCACGCCGCCGATCTGCACGGACTCTCGCCCGAGGGCTTGGCCGCCGCCGCCCTGATGGCGCGGCGGGTGGCCGGCGCGATCCAGACGGTGCTGGCGCCCGACGGCATCAACCTGATCCAGGCCAACGGGCCGGGCGCCGCCCAGTCGGTGGCGCATTTCCATATCCATGTGCTGCCGCGCACGATGGGCGATCGGTTGCCGATCAACTGGCTGCTGTCGCCCGGCGACCGGACGGCGATCGGCGCGCTGGCCGAACGCCTCAAAGCCGCGTTGTAGGGGACCTTGGCTCGAAGGCGTCCTGAAGGCCGTCGCCCAGGAAGTTGAAGGCCAGCACGGTCAGGAAGATCATCGCGCCGGGCCACACCGCCAGGGCGGGCGAGGCGTGGATCAGTTCCAGCGCCCCGCTCAGCATGTTGCCCCAGCTTGGCAGCGGCGGCTGAATGCCCAGGCCGAGGAAGCTCAACGCGCTCTCCAGCAAGATGACGTTGCCGACGCTCAAGGTGGTGGCGACGATCACCGGCGAGACCACGTTGGGCAGGATGTGGCGGCGCATGATGCGCAGCGGACCCGCCCCGGTGGCGCGGCTGGCGCGCACGAAATCGCGGTCGCGCAGACCAAGCGCGGCGGCGCGGGACAGGCGTGCCACCGTGGTCCACCCGACCAACCCGATGATCGCCACGATGCGCGCCAGACCGAACCAGGGCGAGCCGACCATCTCGGCCGGCAGTCCCAGCTTGGCGGGATCGACGGCGGCCAGAACGATCAGCAGCGGCAGCAGCGGCAGGGCGATCACGCCATCGGTCAGACGCATCAGCAAGGCGTCCAGCGCGCCCCCCACATAGCCGGCGGCCACCCCGATCAGCGTCCCCACCAGGGCGGCGATCAGCGCGGTGGCCAGCCCGACCGCCAGCGACACCCGTCCACCCTCCAGCAGCCGGGCCAGCACGTCGCGCCCCAACTCGTCGGTGCCCAGCGGATGGGCGGCCGAGGCCGGCTCCAGCCGCGCCATCAAATCGACCGCCTCGGGATCGATGCCCAGCATCGCCTCGATCAGCGGCGCGCCGGCCGCCAGCAGGCACAGCACCGCCAACAGGATCAGGCACCCCACCGCCAAGCGATTGCGCATAAAGCGGGAAAAGGCGGCACGACCTGGACTCATGGTTTGGTTCGCCCCTCGCCGGGCGCGCGCGTGCCGCGCGCTTGGCCGCCGCCGCAATGGCGGCTGGAAGAAAGGTTGCGACGTCTCATCATCGCCAAGTGATCCGCGGATCGAGGGCGGCGTAGGCGAGATCGGCGGCGACGTTGGCGGCCAGGGTCACCGCCGTGGCCAGCAGCAGGGTGGCCAGGGCGAGATTGAAGTCGTTGCCCATCACCGAATCGTAGATTAGCTTGCCCATTCCCGGCCACGCGAACACCGTCTCGGTGATCAGGGCGCCCGAGAACAGGGCGCCGGCCTCCAGGGCCACCACCGTGGCGACGGGGGTCAGGGCGTGGCGCAGGGCGTGGCGCAGCACGACGCGGCGCCAGGACAGGCCCTTGGCGCGGGCGGTGCGAATCCAGTCCTGGCGCAGGGTCTCGATCATCGCGGCGCGCATATAGCGCAAATGCTGCCCGATGCCCGCCAGCGCCAAGGTGAGCACCGGCAAGACCATGTGCCGCGCGCGGTCGCCGCCGCCCACCGCCTCGACGCCCGAGGCGGGCAGCCAGCCCAGCCGCACCGCGAACAGCACGATCAGCATCAGCCCCAGCCAGAACACCGGCATCGAAATCCCGGCGAAGGCCAGCAGATTGGCGGCGCGGTCGAACCAACTCCCCGGCCGGGTGCCGGCCAGCACGCCCAGCGGCAGCGCGACCGCCAAGGACAGGGTCAGGGCGGTGCCCATCAGCAGCAGCGTGTTGACCAGCGGCGCCGCCATCACCTCCAGCACCGGCCGCGCATAGAGGCGCGAATGGCCGAAATCGCCCGACAGCGCGGCGCCCAACCAAGCCCACCAGCGCCCCAGCAGCGGCTGGTCCAGGCCGTACACGCGGCGCAGGCGTTCGGCGTCGGCCGGGGTCAGCTTGGGGTTGGACGAGATCATCAGGTCGATCGGATCGCCGGGCATCAGGCCAATCAGGCCATAGACCACGAACGACATGATCAGCAGCACCACCGCCGACTGGCCGATTCGACCGGCGAGGTGGCGCAACATGGGCCGTCAGCCCTCCGGCCGCCACGTCTCGACCCACAGCGTGGTGGGGCCAAGATGGCCGGTCGGCGTCACACCCTTCAGCCAAAGCGGCAAGACATGCGCCTCGGCCCGCCAGAACAGCGGCAGGGCGGGCAGGTCGGTGGCGTAGATCTCCTGCAAGGCGCGCCATAGGACGCGGCGCTTGGCCTCGTCCAACTCGATCTCGATGGCGTCGATCAGGCGATCGGCCTCGGGATTGACGTAGCCGCCGGTATTCTGGCCCGACCAGCCATTCGATTCGGCGGGGATCATCGAGGAATGCAAGGTGCTACGCGGCACGTTCTCGGGGCTGGAGATCCAGGCGTACAGCGCCATGCCCGACAGGCGGCGGCGCGGCAGGGTCTCGCCGAACAGCACGCGGGCCGGCTCGTTGCGGATGCGGATGTCGACGCCCAGCTTGCGCCACTGGCTTTGCAGCACCTGCTCGACCAGTTCTCGGGTGCGGTTGCCGGCCGTGGTGACGAGTTCCAAGGCCAGCGGCTCGCCCTTGGCGTTGCGGCGGGGAGCGCCCTTCCACCCGGCCTCGTCCAGCAGCGCCGCGGCGCGCGTCGGATCGTGCGGCCAGCGGGTCACCTCGGCGTGCATGGAATCGAGCGGGCTCAGCATGCCGTGGGCGACCGGCTGGCGGCCCTCGAAAAGCTGGCGGGTCATCGTCTCGCGGTCGAGCCCCAGCAGCAGCGCTTGGCGCACCCGCCGATCGGCCAGCGCGGGATTGGACAGGTTCATATCGATGTGCTCGTAAAACAGGGCCGGCTTGTAGGTGACGGCGAAGCGGGCGCCGTTGCGCTTTTCGAAGGCCAGCGCCTGCTCCACCGAAAGGCCCAGCTCGCCGGCGATCATGTCGATCGAGCCGGACAGCAGATTGGCCTCCATGGCCTGGGTGTTC
The DNA here is from genome assembly GCA_015232025.1 of Alphaproteobacteria bacterium. Taxonomy (GTDB): domain Bacteria; phylum Pseudomonadota; class Alphaproteobacteria; order Rhodospirillales; family Magnetospirillaceae; genus JADFZP01. The sequence continues at coordinate 40,012 of JADGAL010000001.1, read as the reverse complement.
TCGATCGCTTTGACGACGATGCGGCGGAAGGCGGGTTTGGCGCCCCACCAGGTCGGGTTGGGCTCCAGCACGATATGCGAGCCGCGCGACACCTCGGCCACGCGATACGGCCCGAACCACAGTCCGGGATGGGTCGGGTTGGTCTGGTAGGTGGTGCGGGTGTTGTACTCGGCCGGCCGGGCGAAGGCCTCGGCCTCGAGATGGGCCGGCAGCACGTCGAGATCATGGATCGCGTTGTAGTCGAAGGTCAGGCGGTCGACATGCAGGGTGAAGGTCCGCTCGTCCAAAACGTCGATCGACGTGATCCGCGTGTAAAGTTCCTGATTGGCCAGCCCGGTGGTCGGCTCGCGCCCGACCTTCCAGGCGAACACCACGTCCTTGCTGGTCACCGGGGTGCCGTCGCCCCAGGTCGCCTTGGGCTGTATGGCGTAGGTCAGGGCGATGCCCTTGCCCTCGATCTTGGCGAGGCCGTTTTCCAGGGTGGGCAGCTCGACGCACAGCATGCAGACCAGCCGCCATTGCGCGTCATGGGCGGTGAAGGGCCGCCGCGCCATGCCCAGCACGTAGCTTTTGGCCATCATGCTGTCGATCGAGGGGTGCAGCGTCGAGGGAAACTGGGTGATGCCGATCACCAACTCGTCCTTCGCCCCGACCGGCCCGGTCAGGCCGATCAGGGCGAGCAACGCGAAGGCGAGGGCGCGGAGCGTGGGCATCGGAGGCCTCCCGGAATGATCTCCGGTAATGGCGATACGAGGCCTCCGGGTCAACCCTCATGTGCGGCCGCGGCAGCCCATCATGCCGGAGCGCAAGCCCGGCAGCATCGCGCTGGCCTTGCCCTTCTGGAACTCGTTCAGCGAGGGCAGCAGGGCCTCGGCCGCCGCCTTGACCGACTCGAAATGCTGCTGGCGGACGCCCATCATCTTGGTCATGAAGGCGGCGCGGTCGTCGGGCGTCATGGCGCGGGGATCGACGCCCTGGCGCATGGCCTGGGCGGAGGTCGCGTTCCGCTTCAGAACCTCGGCATAGGCGTCCCAGGCGGCCTTCTGGTCGGGAGTGATGCCCAGTTCGCTCTCCAGCGCCTCGACATTGGGCGGACCACCCATCCCATGGCCATGCGGGCCGGCGATGGCGGCGCCTCCCAGGACGGTGGCGGCCAGCAGAACCGCGGCGAGATAACGAATGCGCATGTGAACCTCCATCATGTTGACGCGGTGATTTGACGCCCAAACCGTGACCCAGGTTTTTCCAATGTGTGACAGGGTGTGTCAAAACCGCCGCCCGTCACGAATGGTGACAATTTTCCCCCTGCGGCATCGGCCCACCCGCCGTAAAATCGCGATATGGAACCCACGCCACACATCCTGATCGTCGACGATCACCGCGAGGTCCGCGATCTGGTCGGCCGCGCGCTGGTCAAGGAGGGCTTCCGCGTCAGCGCCGCCGCCGATGGCAAGGCGATGCGGCGCGCGTTGGCCGATGGCCGGATCGATCTGATCCTGCTCGATCTGATGCTGCCCGGCGAGGACGGCCTGTCGCTGTGCCGCGCGTTGCGCGCCGAGTCCAACATCCCGATCATCATGCTGACCGCCAAGGGCGACGAGATCGACCGGGTGATCGGGCTGGAGATGGGCGCCGACGACTACATCCCCAAGCCGTTCGGCAGCCGCGAACTGATCGCGCGGATCAGGGCGGTGCTGCGCCGGGGGCGGGTGCCCGAGGCGCGGCCCAAGGGCGGGCGCTATCGCTTCGATCGCTGGGTGCTGGATACCGAGGCGCGCGAATTGCTGCGCGACGACGGCGTGGCGGTGCCGCTCAGCACCGGCGAATACGATTTGCTGCTGGTGCTGGTCCAACGGCCGCAACGAGTGCTGGGGCGCGAGCGGCTTCTCGATCTGGCGCGCGGGCGGGCGGCGGTCGCCCTGGATCGCAGCATCGACACCCAGGTCAGCCGCCTGCGCAAGAAGATCGAAGCCGATCCCGGCGATCCCAAGATCATCAAGACCGTGTGGGGTGGCGGCTACATGCTGACCGCCCAGGTGGCCGAGGAATGAGAAGCCTGTTCGGACAGACGCTATTGATCCTGCTGCTGGGGCTGGCGCTGTCGCACGGCATCGGCGCCTGGATCTATGGCAGCGACCGCGAGCAGGCGGTGCGCGCGGTCGGCGGTTTGGCGGTCGCCCAGCGCATCGCCAACAACACCCGCCTGATCGAGGAGGCTCCGCCCGACTGGCGCCCGCGCATCGTCGCGGGGCTCAACGATCCAACCTTCCGGGTGGCTCTGGCCGGCGCCGCCCCCACCTTCGACGAGGAGGGCGGCCCGGTCTCCGAGGCGGTCAAGGATTTCGTCGCCCGCCAATTGCCGGCCACGGCGGATCGGCGGCTCAAGGTCGCGGTCGCCACGGGCGAGGCCGGGCCGCCGGGCTTCGGCCATCGCGGCCCGATGCATCCCGGCTTTCGCGGCGCCAGGCATTGGCGGGGATTGCGGGCGGCGGTGGCGCTGCCCGATGGCCGCTGGCTGGTGTTCGCCACGGCGCTGCCCGACGACGCGCCGGCCGTCTCGCGGCAATTCGTGCTGTCGATGGCGATCACCGGGCTGGTCCTGCTGATCGTCTCGGTCTGGGCGGTGCGGCGGCTGACCGCGCCGTTGGACGGCTTGGCGCGGGCCGCCGAGCGGCTGGGCCGCGACATGGACGCTGAGCCCTTGGCCGAACTCGGCACCGTCGAGATGCGGCGGGCGGCGCAGGCCTTCAACCAGATGCAGGAGCGCCTCAAGCGGCTGGTCGAGAATCGAACCGCCATGCTGGCCGCCATCTCGCACGATCTGCGCACCCCGCTGACCCTGCTGCGCCTGCGCGCCGAAAACGTCGAGGCGGGCGAGGACCGCGACCGCATGCTGGCCACCATCGGCGAGATGGACGCCATGCTGGGCGCCACCCTGTCCTTCGCCCGCGACGACGCCACGCCCGAGCCGCGCCGCCCGGTCGATCTGACCGCCCTGCTCGCCAGTCTGGTCGACGACATGGCCGACGCCGGACTGAAGGTGTCGATCGAGCAAGCCCCGCCGGTGACCTTGGCCTGCCAGACCCAGGCGCTGCGCCGGGCGGTGGCCAACCTGATCGACAACGCGATCAAATATGGCGGCGCGGCCCGAATCGCCTTGGAGGTCACCGCGACGACGGTGACCATCTCGGTCGACGACGACGGCCCCGGCATTCCCGAGGCCGAGCGGGAGCGGGTGCTGCAACCCTTCACCCGCCTGGAGGGGTCGCGCAGCCGCGAGACCGGCGGGATCGGGTTGGGCTTGGCGATCACGCTGTCGATCGTCCAGGCGCATGGCGGCGCCTTGACCCTCGCCAACCGCCCGGCCGGAGGGCTGCGCGCCACCATCGCCCTGCCCAGGTGATCCGATGGCGGGACGGACCCGAAAGGCGCCCCTGACGCGTTCCGAAATCATGGCCAGGGTGCGCGGCAAGGATACCGCGCCGGAAATGCGGGTGCGCCGGGCGCTTTGGGCGGCCGGCTTGCGCTATCGGCTGCACGACAAGACCCTGCCGGGGCGCCCGGACATCGTGTTTCGCTCGCGGCGGATCGTGGTTCTGGTCCATGGCTGCTTCTGGCACGGCCACCAGGACTGTCCCCGCCATCGCATCCCCAAGACCCGCGTCGAATGGTGGACCGAGAAGATGCGCAGCAACCGGGAGCGCGACGCCCAGGTGCGGGCGGCGCTTGGCGCCGACGGTTGGACGGTGCTGGTCCTGTGGGAATGCGAGACCGAGTCTCCCCCGAAGATCGACGCCCTGGCGCGCGCCATCAAGGCCGCACGAAGGCGGTGATCGCCGGCAGCACCGTCTCGCGGAAGGGGCGGCCGTGGAACAGGCCGAAATGGCCGGCCTCGGGCACCGTCAGGATTAGGCGGGCCGGCGCGTCGGGGCACCAGGACTGCGCGACGTGGGTCTGGCCCGGCCCCGACACGTCGTCCCGGCCACCCTCGACGGTCATCAGCGCGGTGTGGGCGATCGCCTCGGGGCGCACCGGCCGGTTCTCGTAGAGAAGGGTGCGGTTGGGCAGGCGGCGGTGGTGGAACACCGTGTCGATCAGATCCAGGAACAACTCGGCCGGCAGGTCCGACAGGGCGTAGAACAGCGCCAGGAACGGGAAGCGCCGCCGCTCGATCCCGTCGTCGCGCAGCGCCTTGCCCCGCAATTCGCCGCCGCGCAGCAGATGGCGGCGCAGATAAAGGGTCAGGGCCAGCGCCTGCGCGGTGGCGGGATAGACCCGCCGTCCATTGCGCGCCGTGGTCAGCATGCGTTCCAGCGCCACCCGCGGCAAGGCGGTGGCGAGGCGGGCGATCGGCGTCGGCCCCAGCGCCGGATCGAGCAGCCCGCCCATCAGGATCAGCGAGGCCGGCATGGGCGCCGCGCCGCGCTCGGCGGCCAAGGCGGTGGCGGCCAGGCAGGGCAGGGGAGACTGGCTGACACCAAGCACATGGACGCCCTCGCCGAGCCGGACCAGCGCCGACAGGATGTGGCCGACATTCTCGTCAAGTGTGAAAGGCCCGGCCTCGGGCGGAATTTCGGCGGCGTCGCGCCAGCACAGCAGATGCGGGTCGTGAGCCGGCAACAGCCCCAGCGCCAATTCGCGGAGCACCATCGGCCGATGTCCCGAAAGCGGCGCGACCAGCAACAGGCGCGGCGCCGGCTCCGCGCGGTCGCGCGCCAGATGGACCAGCTCCGAGAACGGCGTGGCGGCGAGCACCCGTTCGTCCACGCCGGCAATTCCCAGCCGCGCGCTCACCCCCCGGAAACAACCGGGCGGCATGCGCTGTTCAGACAAACGAGGAGGGTCGACCGATGCCCATCTTGTTCGAGGATCGTACCGATGCCGGACGGCGTCTGGCGGCTCGCCTGTCCCACTTGGCGGGCCGCGATCCGGTCATCCTCGCTTTGCCGCGTGGCGGCGTGCCGGTGGCCGCCGAGGTGGCCGAGGCGTTGGGCGCCCCGCTCGAATTGGCGCTGGTGCGCAAGATCGGCGCTCCCTGGCAGCCGGAACTGGCGGTGGGCGCCGTTGTCGCCAACGGCGAGTCGGCCGAGGTGGTGCTGAATGACGATCTGATCCGCGCCGCGGCCATTCCCGAGACCTGGCTGTCGGCCGAGACCGCCCGCCGGATGGAGGAGATCGAGCGGATGCGCAGCCTTTATCTGGGCGACCGTCCGCCGGTTTCGCTGCATCGCCGCGACGTGGTGGTGATCGACGACGGCATGGCGACCGGCGCGACCATGCGCGCCGTGCTGCGCGCCGTGCTGCGTGGAGGGCCGCGCGCCGTGGTGCTGGCCGTGCCGGTGGCCCCGCCCGAGACGGTGGCGGCGCTGACCCCCTTGGTTGCCCAAGTGATCGTCCTGGCCGAACCCGACGATTTCCAGGCGGTGGGCTCGTTCTATCGCGACTTCGCCCAGGTCGGAGACGACGAGGTGATCGAGGCCATGCGGCGGGCCAATCCCGGCCCCCGCCCCTGACGGGGAGTGAGCGATTGTTCAGGCAAGGTGTCACGCTGTTCCGGTTGCTGGGCTTCGAGGTGCGGGTCGACGCCAGTTGGCTGCTGCTCGCCGTCTTGATCGTCTGGAGCCTGGCGGCCGGGTGGTTTCCCCAGGCGGCGCCGGGGCTGGCGACGGCCGCCTATTGGTGGATGGGCGTGCTGGGGCTGCTTGGCCTGGCCTTCTCGATCGTCGTCCATGAATTCGCCCACGCGTTGGTGGCCCGGCGCCACGCCATGCCGATCCACGGCATCACGCTGTTCGCCTTCGGCGGGGTGGCCGAGATGGGCGGCGAACCGCCCAGCCCCCGCGCTGAATTCCTGATGGCGATCGCCGGGCCGCTGACCAGTCTGGGGTTGGCCGCGCTGTTCCGGCTGGGCGAGGGCGCCTTGCCCGCCGGGCCGGTGGCGGCGGTGGTCGGCTATCTCGCCTTTATCAATCTGGCGCTCGCCATCTTCAACATGATCCCGGCCTTTCCGCTCGATGGCGGGCGGGTGCTGCGCTCGGCGCTGTGGGCGTGGCGCAAGGACGTGCTGTGGGCGACCCGCGTGGCCAGCGCGGGCGGCAGCGTGTTCGCCTTCCTGCTGATGGCCCTGGGCCTGTTCAGCCTGATCCAGGGCGCCGTGGTGGTGGGGGTGTGGTGGTTCCTGATCGGCCTGTTCGTGCGCGCCGCGGCGATCGGCGGCTATCGCGAGCAGGTGGCCCGCAGCGCGCTGTCGGGCCAGCCGGTGCGCCGCTTCATGCGAAGCGATCCGGTGGCGGTCGAGGCCCAGACCACCTTGCAGACGCTGGTCGACGATTACTTCTACCGCCATTGGCGCAAGTCGTTTCCGGTGGTCGAGGACGGGCGGCTGACCGGCTGCGTGTCGCTTGACGCGTTGCGCGATTTCGAACGGACGGAATGGCCGATGCGGCGGGTGCGCGCGGTGATGGCCCCCTGCGACCAAGCCAACACGGTCGGCCAGGACGAGGACGCCGCGACGGCGCTGGGCCGCATGCGCGAGGGCGGACGGGGGCGGCTTTACGTCACCGACGCGGTGGGGCGCCTGGTGGGGGTGCTGGCCTTGCGCGACCTTGTCGACTACCTCGAGGTCCGCACCGGGATCGAGGCGATCGGCGACGGGCGGAGGGGATTGCGCGAGGCGTCGTGACTTTGGCAAAATGGGCCGCCATGAGGATCGCCGTCGCCACCAACGATTGGGTCACCGTCGCCGGCCATGCCGGGCAGGCGCGGCGCTGGCTGGTGTTCGACGAGGGCGCCGCCCAGCCGGCGCGGCTGGAACTGACCAAGGAGCAGGTCTTTCATCACTGGAAGGATGACGGTCCGCATCCGCTGGACGGCGTGGCCGCCGTGATCGCCGGCCATGCCGGCGAGGGCTTCCTAAGCCGCATGCGCGCCCGCGGCATCGAGCCGGTGCTCACGGGCCAGACCGATCCCGCCCTGGCGGTGGCCGAGTGGCGGGCCGCCCAGGTCACCCCGGCGCCGCCGCGCCCGCTTCTGAAGATGTTCTGCCGTCTGCGCGACGTGTTCAGCGAACATCGGCGGGTTGGCCGCGATACGCCTCCTTGATGCGCCGCTTCAGGGCGTCGTCGCGCTTGATTTCCGCCTCGCGGCGCAGCGCCTCGCCATGGTCGAACGGGCCTTCGACATGGGCCAGCGTCCACGGTCCGCGGCCCCTGGGGAATCGCGCGCCCGTTCCCTCGTTGTGCTGGGCCAGTCGGCGGGCCAAGTCGCGCGTGCAACCCGTATAGGCGACGTCACGCGCGTTGACGATGACGTAGGTCCACCAGTCGCCGCTCATTTTTTGATGTAGGGCACGTACTTCATGTCGCTGCGCCCGATATGGGCGGCCCACCACTTCGCCAGAAACATCACCAGCCGCGAGACGGCCATTTCGTCGCGGCCGAGCGTCTTGCCTATCGATTGGAGTTCGCGGATCAGCGCGGCGTGCTCGGTCTTCTGCTCGGCCAGTCCGGGATAGGCCCATTCGGCCATCAGCCGTTCCTCGCGCTCGAAATGCGTCGCCACATAGCTTTCCAGGGTGCGGAACGCCTCGTCGATCGCGTCGGGCGCCGACTGCATGCGGTCGTTCATCATGTTGACCAGATCGGCGATGCGGCGATGGTCGGCGTCGATCTCGCGGTGCCCCGTGGCGTAGTCTTCCGTCCAAGTGATCAGCATGGCGTTTCCCCTCTCCGTATCGCGCTTCGCCTTTTCGGCCTTGTTCCGATCTTGCGCCCATCCTTACGGTCTCGGCAAGCCGCCCGCGATATGAAAGGCGATTGTCCATGCCTGGAAGTTGCCCTTCCATTCGGATGAGCCTCCAGTCTTTCGATCTGTCGCGCAAGCCGCTGAATCCCCGCCGAATTCGCCATTCGATCAGGCTCGGCATGCCGTTTGCGTATGGAGCGGCAAAATGAGGTGGCCGGACAAACGGCCGCATCGGGAGGGAATCGCATCGATCCCGCCACATTGGTTTTGAAATTTGGGGCCCTCGGCCGCCGCCGGGGCGACAGAAAGGGGTTCAGCATGTACGACGACAGCGCGAGAGAGGACGACGCCGGCCTCGATGTCATCGAGAGGAAGCTGGGCATGTCGCGCCGCAACTTCCTGCAGTTCTGTACCGCGATGGCGGCCACCATGGGGCTGCCGGCCGGTGCCGAGGCGGCGATCGCCCAGGCGGTCGCCACCAAGGAGCGCCCCAGCGTCATCTGGCTGCATTTCCAGGAATGCACCGGCTGCACGGAATCGCTGCTGCGCGCCGAGCACCCGACCATCGAGAAGCTGATCCTCGAAGTGATCTCGCTCGACTACCACGAAAGCCTGTTCGCGGCGGCCGGGCACCAGGCCGAGGCGGCGCGCCATGCGGCGATGGCCAAGCACAAGGGCAAGTACCTGTTGGTCGTCGAGGGCGCCATCCCGACCAAGGACGGCGGCATCTACTGCAAGATCGGCGGCAAGACGGCGCTGGAGCTGCTCAAGGAATGCGCGGCCGACGCCGCCGCCGTGGTGGCCATCGGCTCGTGCGCCTCGTGGGGCGGCATGCCGTCGACCAAGCCCAACCCGACCGGCTCGTCGGGCGTCGCCGAGGTGCTGGGCAAGCCGGTCGTCACCATCCCCGGCTGCCCGCCCAATCCCTACAACTTCCTGTCGACGGTCGTGCATTTCCTGACCTTCGCCAAGCTGCCCGAGGTCGACCATCTGGGCCGGCCGAAATTCGCTTATGGCCGGCTGGTCCACGAGAATTGCGAACGCCGCGCCCATTACGACGCCGGCCGCTTCGCCATGGAATTCGGCGACGACGGCCACCGCAAGGGCTATTGCCTTTACAAGCTGGGCTGCAAAGGCCCCGAAACCTACGCCAACTGCCCCAGCATCCTGTTCGGCGATGTCGGTTCGGGCTCGTGGCCGGTGGGAACGGGCCATCCCTGCATCGGCTGCACCGAGAAGGGCATCGGCTTCGCCAAGGGCATCCACGAACTGGCCGACGTCAAGACCGTGGTGCCGCCCGTCAGCTATCCCCGCATCGTCGAGGAGCAGGGCAAGGGCGCCGACTTCGCCTCGACCGCGACGCTGGTCGGCATCGCCGGCGCGGCGGCGGGGGCGGGCGCCGTCATCGCCCGCAACCTGGGCAAGCGGGACGACCCGGATCAGGCCGACGAATAGGGGCGCGCCATGACCATATCGAGACGCAACTTCCTCAAGGCCGCCGCGGGGGGCGGCGCCGTGCTGGCGACGACCGGCGTGGCCGACCCCGCGCTCGCGCGGCCCAATCTGGAGATGCCGCCCAAGGCGATCGGTCTCCTGTACGACGCGACGCTGTGCGTCGGCTGCAAGGCCTGCGTGGTGGCATGCCGCGAGGCCAACGACCTGTCGCCGGTCTTTTCGACCGACGAGAAGCTGTGGGACACGCCGCTCGACATCTCGGCCTACACCTTCAACGTCATCAAGATGTACAAGGACGGCAACGGCGAGAACAAGGACCAGCTCAAGGACGGCCACGCCTTCGTCAAGCGGTCGTGCCTGCACTGCGTCGATCCGTCCTGCGTGTCGGCCTGTCCGGTCTCGGCGATGGAGAAGAACGCCGAGAACGGCATCGTCTCCTACGACGCCGACCGCTGCATCGGCTGCCGCTACTGCGTCGCCGCCTGTCCCTATGGCGTGCCGCGCTTCCAGTACGACACGCCCAAGCCCAAGATCGGCAAATGCGAGTTGTGCCGCCACCGCCTGCCCGAGGGCAAGATCGCGGCCTGCGCCGAGAAATGCCCGACGGGCGCCACCCTGTTCGGCACCGTCGAGCAGATCAAGGGCGAGATCGCCCGGCGCCGCGCCGCCAAGCCCGGCGAGATGGTGGCCTATGAGCGCCAGCGCGTCGGCTCGGGCGATACCCACGAGAAGAAGGCGCCGCGCTATGTCGACCACGTCTATGGCGAGAAGGAATTGGGCGGCACCCAGATGATGATGCTGTCCGGCGTTCCCTTCGTCGCGCTGGGCATGCCGGAACTGCCCGAACGCTCCTATTCCAGCATCTCCGAGACCATCCAGCACACCCTTTATGGCGGGCTGATCGCCCCCGTGGTGGCGCTGGGCGGGCTGGTGGCGCTGGCTTGGCGCGCCAGCAAGAACCATCAGGACGAGGAGTGAGGGCCATGAGCATCCAGAAACCCCTCTCCCCGGCCCACCGTCCGGCTCCGCTGGGCGGTAGTCTGGTGACCCCGGTCACCGTGATCTGCGCGCTGTTGTCGGCGATCGCCGTCTATATCCTGGCCAAGCGGTTCATCTTCGGCCTGGGGGCGGTCACCAACATCAATGACGGCTTCCCCTGGGGCGTGTGGATCGCCTGGGACGTGGTGATCGGCACGGCGCTGGCCTGCGGCGGCTATTCGATGGCGCTGCTGGTCTACATCATGAACAAGGGGCGCTATCACCCGCTGGTCCGCCCGGCCCTGCTGGCCAGCCTGTTCGGCTATACGCTGGGCGGCGCGTCGGTGATGTTCGACCTGGGCCGCTACTGGAACTTCTACCACATCTTCACGCCGGGCCTCGCCCACCCCGACTCGGTGATGTTCGAGGTGGCGGTCTGCATCTCGCTTTACATCATGGTGATGTGGGTCGAGTTCTCGCCGGCCTTCTTCGACCGCTTCGGCTGGACCGGCATGAAGACCCTGGTCGAGCGGCTGATGTTCGCGTTCATCGGCTTAGGGGTGCTGCTGCCCTCGATGCATCAAAGCTCGCTGGGCTCGCTTCTGGTGGTGTTCGGCCATCAGATCCATCCGCTGTGGCAGACGCCGTTGCTGCCGCTGTTGTTCCTGCTTTCGGCGATCGCCATGGGCTTCGCGGTGGTGGTGTTCGAATCCACCCTGGCGACCAGCGGCTTTCGGCTCAAATCCGAGACGCGGCTGTTGGCCGGCATCGCCTCGGTGATGAACGGGCTCTTGGCGGCCTATCTGGTGGTCCGCTTCGGCGACCTCGCGGTGTCGGGCAAGCTGGGGCTGGCGTTCTCCAGCGGTTTCCTGTCGCTGATGTTCTGGCTGGAAATCGCCTTCTTCGCCCTGCCGCTTCTGTTGCTCCAGGGGGCGCGGCGCAATCGGGCGCGCTGTTTGTTCATCGGCGCGGTCTCCATGCTGCTGGGCGGCGGGCTGTACCGGATGGACGGCTTCCTGGTCGCCTATCAGACGGGGGCCGGCTGGACCTACTTCCCGTCGCTGCCCGAACTGATGGTCACCATCGGCCTGATCGCCTTCGAGGTGCTGGCCTACATCGTGCTCGTCCGGGTTCTGCCCGTCCTGCATCCGAACAAGTCCGAGCCCGCCGTCGCGGCGGCCGTTGCTGCTGAATAAGGAGAGTCGCCGTGACCAGAATCACCATCGATCCCATCACCCGCATCGAAGGCCATCTGCGCATCGACGTCGAGGTGAACAACGGCAAGGTGTCCAAGGCGTGGTCCTCGGGCCAGATGTGGCGCGGCGTCGAGCAGATCCTGCTCGGCCGCGACCCCCGCGACGCCTGGGCCATCACCCAGCGCATCTGCGGCGTCTGCACCACCGTCCACGCCATCACCTCGGTGCGCGCGGTCGAGAACGCGTTGCAGCTTCCGGTGCCGCTGAACGCCCAATACATCCGCAACATGATCTCGGCGGCGCACGCCATCCACGATCATATCGTGCACTTCTATCACCTGTCGGCGCTCGACTGGGTCGACGTGGTCTCGGCGCTGAAGGCCGATCCCGACAAGACCGCCGCGCTGGCCGAGACGCTGTCGTCCTGGCCGGGCAACTCGAAGCACGCCATGCGCGCCGTCAAGGAGCGTCTGGCCGGCTTCGTCGGCACCGGGCAGCTTGGCGTGTTCGCCAACGGCTATTGGGGCCATCCGGCGATGAAGCTCACCCCCGAGGTGAACCTGCTGGCCGTGGCGCATTACCTCCAGGCCCTCGAGGTGCAGCGCTACGCCAACAAGATCGTCGGCATCCTGGGCTCGAAAAGCCCGCATGTGCAGAACATGGCGGTGGGTGGCGTCTCCAATCCGATCTCGACCGACAGCCAGTCGGTGCTGTCGATCGAGCGCCTGATGATGATCAAGCAGATGATCGACCAATTGGGCGATTTCATCCGCAACGTCTATCTGGTCGACGTCTCGGCGATCGGCGCCTTCTACGCCGATTGGCTGGGCCACGGCGCGGGCATCACCGACTACCTGTCGGTGCCCGATTTCCCGACCGACGAGAAGGGCACCATGTTCGATCTGCCCGGCGGCCAGATCACCAAGGGCGATCTCGCCGGCTACAAGCCGATCAAAAGCTTCAACGACGCCTATTTCCGCGACGGCGTGGCGGAAAGCGTCAAGCATAGCTGGTATCAGGGTGGCAAGGGCGCCTTGCACCCCTACAAGGGCGAGACGGTGCCGCAATACACCGACTTCAAGGACAACGAGAAGTATTCCTGGGTGAAGTCGCCGACCTTCTACGGCAAGCCGCAGCAGGTCGGGCCGCTGGCCAACGTGCTGGCGATGGCGGCGGCCGGCCACCAGCCGACCCTGACCTATCTCAATCTGGTGCTCGACACGGCGGGCAGCTTGGCCGGCACCAAGATCCCGCTGGCCGGCGTGCATTCGACGATCGGCCGCCACGCCGCCCGCGCGGTGCGTTGCGCGGTGCTGCACGAGGTCTTGCAGAAGAACTGGATGGCCCTGATCGACAATATCGGCAAGGGCGACGTCAAGACCTTCAACAAGCCCACCTTCCCCAAGGGCGAAATCCAGGGCGTCGGCTTCCACGAGGCGCCGCGGGGCGTGCTGTCGCATTGGTGCGTCATCAATGACGGCAAGATCACCAACTATCAGGCGGTGGTGCCCACCACCTGGAACGCCGCGCCGCGCAACGAGGACGACGCCATCGGCCCCTACGAGGCCGCGCTGATGGACAATCCGGTGGCCGATCCCGAATTGCCGCTGGAGGTTCTGCGCACCGTCCACTCGTTCGACCCGTGCCTGGCCTGCGCGGTCCACGTCACCGATCTCGAACATGATTCGGTGGTTCAGGTGAAGGCTCTTTGACCCACGAACCACGGAGCGGCTACTCTCCGTGGTTCCTTTTTTCCTGGCGCGCGGGGGTCCGATGAAGGTGGTCGTTCTTGGTATCGGCAACATCCTGCTCTCGGACGAAGGGATCGGCGTGCGCGCCGTCGACGCCCTGGTCGAACGCTGGACCCTGCCGCCCGAGGTCAAGGTGATCGACGGCGGCACCATGGGGATGGAACTGCTCGACCACATCGCGGGCGCCGGGCATCTGGTGGTGGTCGACGCGGTGCGCGCCCACCGCCCGCCCGGCACGGTGTTCAAGCTGACCGGCGACGAGGTGCCGGCCTTCTTCAAGACCAAGCTGTCGCCCCATCAAATCGGGCTGTCCGACGTGCTGGCGACGCTGATCCTGACCGACGAGCAACCCGTCTCGCTGGCCCTGGTCGGCGTGCAGCCGGTCACCCTGGGCACCAACATGGCCCTGTCGCCCGAGGTCGAGGCCAAGATCGACGAGGTGATCGCCCTGATCATCGAAGAGATCGAGGGCCAAGGCTTCACCGCCACGCGCAAGGGCGCCTGATCCATGTGCATGGCCATCCCGTCCCGCATCCAGACCATCGAGAACGGCAACGCCACGGTGGAATGCTTCGGCGAAACCCGCGTGGTCAGCCTGATGCTGCTGAACGAGGCGGTGGCGCCCGGCGATTACGTGCTGGTCCAAGCCGGCGGTTTCGCCGCCGAGAAGGTGCCGGCCGATCAAGCCGAGGAGGCGCTGGCCGTGCTCGCCGACGTGCTGGCCGGCGCCGCCGCATGAGCTTGGCCGCGCTGGAGGGCGGCCTGACCGTCCGCCTGCGGATCGTCCAAGGCCGCATCGACGCGGTGACCATCGCCAACGACCGCCCTCTCGACGCCGCCTCCGCCCTGGTCGGCAAGCCGATCGCCGACGCCCTGCGCCTCGTGCCCTTGATGTTCTCGCTGTGCGGCACCGCCCAGCTTCAAGCCGGCCTGGGCGCCTGCGAGGCGGCCCTGGGCATCCGCCCGTCGCCCGCCCAATTGGCCGCCCGCCGCCTGCTGCTGCTCGCCGAGACGGTGGGCGAGCATGGGGTGCGCATCCTGCGCGACTGGCCCGCCCTGCTGGGCGAACCGATCCGCGCCGAGGGCATCCGCGCGCTACGCGGCGCGCTGTCCCCATTGCGCAAGGCGCTGTACCCCGATGACGACTGGGCGGCGCCGGGCGGCGGCCGCCTCGATCCCGACGCGGGCGTGATCGCCGCCTGCCTGACCGCCGTCCGTGCGGCGGCGCGCGCCGCCATCGCCGATCCCTCGCTGCCGCGCGTGGTCAAGGAACGCGGCCTCGCCGACCTCTGCCGCAGCCACCCCGAACCACCCGAAACCGGCCCCTTCGCCCGCCGCCGCGACCATCCCCTGGTCGCCCCGCTGGTCGCCCGCCACGGCAACGGCGTACTGCCCCGGCTGGTCGCCCGTTTGGCCGATCTCGACGAATGTCTGGCCGAGATGGACCGCATCGTCCTCAACCCCGATCCCGGCTGGCCCGCGCCCCCGCACGGCGACGGCCCCGGCCACGCCACCCTCGAAGCGGCGCGCGGCGCCTTGTCGCACCACGTCACCCTGACGGACGGCCGCATCATGGCTTGGCGGGTCGAGGCCCCCCCCGAAATCAACTTCGCCCCCGATGGCCCCCTGGCCCGCGGCCTGATCGGCCCGGCCGGCGGCGATCCGGTGTTCCTGGCGCGCTTGGCCGTGCTGGCGCTCGATCCCTGCGTGGGATGCGAGGTGGTGGTGGAGGGGGTATGACAGTCGCCATGCCGCGTTGACGGGCCGGCCTCGACCTGCTTTGATGAGAATTGCATCAGCGTGGAGGTCATCAATGGTTGCCCCTGCCCCCGCCAAGCGGGCGTTGGAGGAGTACAACCGGCTGATCGCTTTGCCTTGGTCCGAGACCGAGGAGATTGGGAAGATGCTGTGGCGCCTGAAGATCGACAGGCGGAAGATGCCGGCCGATTTGCAGACGGCCGTGGCGTATCTTCATTGTTTGATCTGCGCGGGCGAAGCATCCGAGGCCCGCATGGAGGCCACCGACTTAATCCATTGGTGGCGCCAAATGGACTCGCAACTGGCGATGTCATTTTGGCAAAATCTGCTGTGCGTTGGCTTGTACGAGGATGCCATCCTCTTGGCCAATGATTTGCAAGACGCCGAAGATGTCGCGACGGGTCGTATCAAGGCGGCGGTAGGCCTTGGCGATGCGAAGCTGCTGCGCAGCTTTTTTCCAGGCCCCGGACATGTACACGACACCGCCGAATACCTCCTTGGCCGCCATGACCACTTCCTCGCCCACCAAAGGGCGATCCGGGAGGTCGTCGCGGACGTGCAACTCGACATCGACTTTGCCGAATCGGTGGGCGATGCCGTGGGCAGCATTTTCATGATCTATGTGAAGGGGGATCGCGCCTATCGCCGCAAGCTCGAGGAGGTGATCGACGAGGCGACCGCGAAGGTCGCGGCGGAATTCGGGCAACCGCAGGATGCGCTGCCGTTGGTCACGCTGGTAATGAGCCATACGGCGCACGGGCCGACGGGAGTGCCGCACCGTGGCGGTCGCTCCTGAGGATATACTGGAGGAGGCCGGCGCGATGATCGCCGCGGCCGTTTCCGAGCCGCGCGCCAGAATTGCCGCGGGTGCGGCTTACCGCGCCGCGCATCATCATGTGAGACTCCATCCGTGCATGGCGGAGTTCAGGCCGGATCACAGTGGAAAGGATCATCAGGGTCTGATCGAGTTTCTCAAGCAATCGAGCGATCAGACGCTGCGGCGATTGGGCTACGGTGCCCTTCCCAGACTGCGAGCGCTCCGGATCATCGCCGATTACCACCTGGATCGCTCCTTCACGGCGGGCCACGCCAAGGAAGCGGTCGATATCGCCGCCGAAGTGGTTTTCGAGGTCCTTCCGCACTAGCGGCTTTGTGAACGCCTGATTCCCGTTCCCCTAAGCCCCTCGGATTGGCTACCATTCGGCCATGCACGAGATGTCCCTCACCGAAGGCGTATTCCGCATCCTGGACGATCAGGCGGCCTCGCAGGGTTTCGCCCGCGTCAAGGCGGTGGTGCTGGAAATCGGCGAGCTTTCCCAGGTCGATCCCGAATCGATGCGCTTCTGCTTCGAGGCGATCAAGGGCGGCACCATCGCCGAGGGCGCGGTGTTGGAGATCTTGCGCCCACCGGGCCGGGCGTTCTGTCTGCCGTGCGGGGTCGAGGTGGCGGTGGCCCAGCGTTACGACGCGTGCCCACACTGCGGCGGTCATCAGCTTCAGGTGATCGGCGGCGAGGAAATGCGGGTCAAGGAAATGGAGGTCGAGTGATGTGCACGGTCTGCGGCTGCGGCGACACGCACGGGCATTCCCACGATCATGGTCACGACCACGGCCATGACCATGACCACGACCACGATCATCACCACGACCACGACCACCAGCATTGGGGCGCCGGGCTGGCGGGGGTCCACGTCCCCGGCCTTAGCCAAAAGCGCATCGTGCAGATCGAGAAGGACATCTTAGGACACAACGACGCCTTGGCGGCCACCAACCGCCAGCGCCTCGCCGAGGCGGGGGTGTTCGCGCTGAACCTGGTCTCCAGCCCCGGCTCGGGCAAGACGACGCTGCTGGTCGAGACGATCGGCGCGCTGTCGGGCCGCTTTCCCGTCGCGGTGATCGAGGGCGATCAGCAGACCAGCTTCGACGCCGACCGCATCCGCGCCACCGGCGCGCCGGCCGTGCAGGTCAACACCGGCAAGGGCTGCCATCTCGACGCCCATATGGTCGGCCACGCGCTCGACCGGCTGGGTCCGCCCGAGGAGGGCGTGCTGTTCGTCGAGAATGTCGGCAATCTGGTCTGCCCCGCCGCCTTCGATCTGGGCGAGGACGCCAAGGTGGTGGTGCTGTCGGTCACCGAGGGCGAAGACAAGCCGCTGAAATATCCCGACATGTTCCATGCCGCCGGCCTGATGATCCTGAACAAGATCGACCTGCTGCCCCATCTCGATTTCGATGTGGCGCGCTGCGTGGGCTATGCCCGGCAGGTCAATCCGGGGATCAAAGTGATCGAGTTGTCGGCCAAGACGCGGCAGGGCTTCGACGCTTGGCTGGACTGGATCGCCGCCGGCCGCAAGACGGCGCTGGCCCGGCGCGCGGCGTCGCTGGAAGCCAAGCTGCGGGCCGTGCGTCAAAGCATCGAGGACTGATCCGGGATGGATGGAGCGCCGCGTTACGCCTTCGAACTGGAAGTGGTGCTGCCTAAGGCGGTGCCTTGCGTGCTGGCGGTCGGGGCCTTTCTCAAGAACACCGTCTGCCTGACGGCGGGCGACCGCGCCTATGTCAGCGCGCCCTGCGGCAATCTCGACACCGCCGCCGCCATCGCCGCCTTCGAGCACGCCATCGCGCGCCTGAAGGACGCGGTCGGCGCCGAGCCGGTGCTGGTCGCCCACGATCTGCACCCCGATTTCCACTCCACCCGTTGGGCCGGAGCGAGCGGCCTGCCCATCCTGGCGGTGCAGCACCACCACGCCCACGCCGCCGCCGTGGCCGCCGAGAACGGCCATCTCGGGCCGGTGCTCGGGTTGTCGCTCGATGGCTTCGGGCTGGGGCCGGGCAACGAATCCTGGGGGGGAGAGTTGCTGCTGGTCGATGGGCCGGAGTGGCGCCGCCTCGGTCACTTGGCGCCGCTGCGCCAACCCGGCGGCGATCTGGCGGCGCGCGAGCCGTGGCGGATGGCGGCGGCGGCGCTCCACCGCATGGCGCGCGGCGCCGAGATCGCCAGTCGATTCGCACAGTTCCGCGCGGCGGCCCTGCTGGCCGAGGTGATCGACAAGGGGGTGAACAGCCCGCCGACCACCTCGTGCGGGCGGCTGTTCGACGCCGCCTGCGGGCTGCTGGGCGTGCATCCGGTCGCGGATTTCGAGGGCCAGGCGCCGATGGCGCTGGAGGCCATGGTGCGGGTGCCGCGGGTGCTGTACGGAAGCTGGTCGATCGAGGCGGGCGTGCTCGATACGCTGCCGTTGCTCGCCCATCTCGCCGACCTTGCCGATCCGGCCGAGGGCGCCGATCTGTTTCATGGCACCCTGTCCGCCGCCTTGGCCGAGTGGGTGGCCGAGGCCGCCGCCGAAACCGGCGTGGCGACCGTCGCCCTGGGCGGCGGGTGTTTCTTCAACAAGGTGCTGGGGGCGAGCTTGCCGCCGGCCCTGCGGTCCCGCGGCGTCCGGGTGCTGCGCCCGCTGCTCGCCTCGCCGGGCGATCCGGCGGTCAGCCTGGGCCAAGCCTGGATCGCCGGTCTTCACGCCCTGTCCTGAGAGGTCGTCATGTGTCTCGCCTTGCCCGCCCGCGTGACGCGGCTCCTGCCCGACGACATGGCGGTCGTCGAACTGGGCGGCGTCGGCAAGGAGGTCTCGCTGGCCCTGGTCGCCGACGTGGCCGAGGGCGACTACGTCATCGTCCATGTCGGCTACGCGCTGTCCAAGGTCGATCCCGACGAGGCCGCCAAGACCCTGGCCTTGTTCGCCGAAATGGCCGCCCTGGCATGAAGTATGTCGACGAGTTCCGCGACGGCGAGGTGGCGCGCGGCCTGGCCCGCGCCATCGCCGCCGAGGCGCGCCCCGAGCGGCGCTATCACTTCATGGAATTCTGCGGCGGCCACACCCACGCCATCTCGCGCTATGGCATCGAGGATCTGCTGCCCGAAAACGTGCGCATGATCCACGGGCCGGGTTGCCCGGTCTGCGTGCTGCCGATCGGGCGGATCGACGCGGCGATCCATCTGGCGCGCCAGCCGGGGGTGATCCTGTGCTCGTATGGCGACATGCTGCGCGTGCCGGGCTCGAAGCGCACCAGCCTGCTCAAAGCCAAGGCCGAGGGCTGCGACATCCGCATGGTCTATTCCACCGCCGACGCGCTGCGCATCGCACAGGACGAGCCGGGCCGACAGGTGGTGTTCTTCGCGATCGGCTTCGAGACCACCACGCCGCCCACGGCGGTGGCGATCCGTCAGGCGCGGGCGCTGGGGCTGGGCAATTTCTCGGTGTTCTGCAACCACGTCCTGACGCCCTCGGCGATCGCCAACATTCTGGACAGCCCCGAGGTGCGCGAGTTGGGGCTGGTGCCGCTCGAGGGCTTCATCGGCCCGGCCCACGTCTCGACGGTGATCGGCAGCCGGCCTTACGAATATTTCGCCGAGGAATACCGCCGCCCGGTGGTGATCGCCGGCTTCGAGCCGCTCGACGTGATGCAGGCCATCCTGATGCTGGTGCGTCAGGTCAACCAGGGCCGCCACGAGGTCGAGAACGAATTCAGCCGCGCCGTCACCCGCGACGGCAATCACAAGGCCCAGGCCCTGGTCGCCGAAATCTTCGAGCTGCGCCGCTCGTTCGAATGGCGGGGCTTGGGCGTGGTGCCCTACAGCGCCCTGCGCATCAAGAACGAGTGGGCCGAATTCGACGCCGAGCGCCGCTTCGCGGTGCCGGCCGACAGCCCGCCCGACAACAAGGCCTGCGAATGCGGCGCCATCCTGCGCGGCGTCAAGAAACCCGCCGACTGCAAACTGTTCGGCACCGCCTGCACCCCCGAGACGCCAATGGGCTCGTGCATGGTCTCCGCCGAAGGCGCCTGCGCGGCGCACTGGACGTATGGGCGGTTCCGGAGCAAAAGATGATTGGAAACACCAAGGACACCAAGGACACCAAGGACGTGACGCGGGCTGCGGGTGACGGCGCGGACGTCTTCGTGTCCTTGGTGTCCTTGGTGTTTCTCTCGAACTTTTCGACGAAGGCCGCCCCATGACGTCCCGCTCCCTCGACTTCCGCAATGGCCGTGTCGACCTCACCCATGGCGGGGGAGGGCGGGCCATGCAGCAATTGGTCGAGGAACTGTTCCTGGCCGCCTTCGACAATGATTTCCTGCGCCAGCGCAATGACCAGGCGTGCTTGGCGATGCCGGCCGGGCGGGTGGTGATGAGCACCGACGGCTACGTGATCTCGCCGCTGTTCTTTCCCGGCGGCGACATCGGCTCGCTGGCGGTTCACGGCACCATCAATGACGTGGCGATGGCCGGGGCGCGGCCGGTGGCCCTGTCGGCGGCCTTCGTGATCGAGGAGGGTTTGCCGCTTGCCGACCTGCGCCGCATCGTCGAAAGCATGGCGGCGGCGTCGCGCGAGGCGGGGGTGCCGATCGTCACCGGCGACACCAAGGTGGTCGAGAAGGGCAAGGGCGACGGCGTGTTCATCACCACCACCGGGATCGGCGTGGTGCCCGAGGGCGTGACCATCTCGGGCGACCGGGCGCGGCCGGGCGACGCCATCCTGATCAGCGGCACGATGGGCGATCATGGCGTGGCGGTGATGTCGAAGCGCGAGAATCTCAGCTTCCAGACCGATTTGCTGTCGGACTCGGCGGCCCTGCACGGGCTGGTCGCGGCGATGGTCGAGGCGGTGCGGGACCTCCATTGCCTGCGCGATCCGACCCGCGGCGGGCTGGCCTCGACGCTCAACGAACTGGCGGTCCAGTCGGGGGTCGGCATGATGATCCGCGAGGCCGCCATCCCGGTGCGCGATTCGGTGCGTGGCGCCTGCGAATTGCTGGGGCTCGATCCGCTTTACGTCGCCAACGAGGGCAAGCTGATCGCCATCTGCGCCGCCCAGGACGCCCCGCGCCTGCTCGCCGTGATGCGCGCCCATCCGCTGGGCCGCGACGCCGCGATGATCGGCGCGGTGGTCGAGGACCCGCACCATTTCGTGCAGATGGAGACGGCCTTCGGCGGCACCCGCATCGTCGACTGGCTGGCCGGCGAGCAACTGCCGCGGATTTGCTGACCATGCGCGTCCTGCTGCTCACCCACGCCTTCAACTCGCTGGCCCAACGCCTGTTCGTCGAGCTGCGCGACATGGGCCACGAGGTGTTCGTCGAATTCGACGTCAACGACGCCACCACCCTGGAAGCGGTGGCGCTGTGCCGCCCCGATCTGGTGATCGCGCCGTTCCTCAAGCGCGCCATCCCCGAGGCGCTGTGGCGCGAGCGCACCTGTCTGGTGGTCCATCCCGGCCCCGAGGGCGATCGCGGGCCGTCGGCGCTCGACTGGGCGATCCTGGAGGGCCGCGCCGAGTGGGGGGTCACCCTGCTGCAGGCCGAGGCCGAGATGGATGCCGGCCCGGTCTGGGCCTCGGCCCGCTTCCCGATGCGCGAGGCGACCAAATCCAGCCTGTACCGCCACGAAATCGCCGAGGCGGCGGTCCAGTGCGTGCGCGAGGCGCTGTCGGGTTCCCCCCGTCCGTGCCGGGTGCCGCTCGCGCCGATGCGTCCGGCCTGCCGCCAAGCCGACCGCGCCATCGATTGGACGCGCGACGACACCGCCACCGTGCTGCGCAAGATCCGCTCGGCCGATGGCGATCCCGGTTTGCGCGATCCGCTCGGCCACCTGTTCGACGCCAGCCCGGCCGAGGGGCTGGGGGGAGAGCCGGGCGCCCTGCTGGCCCGCTCGGGCGACGCGGTGGCGCGGGCCACCAGGGACGGCGCGGTGTGGCTGGGCCGGGTGCGGGGCGCCGATGGCCTGAAGCTGCCGGCCGCCAAGGCGCTGGGCGCCGAGTTGCCGGAAATCCCCGGCTGGCGCGACCTGTGGTACGAGGAGGACGGGGCGGTCGGTTACCTCCACTTCCCCTTCCACAATGGCGCGATGAGCACCGAGCAATGCGAACGCCTGCTCGCCGCGTGGCGCGCCGCCTTGACGCGCGACACCCGCGTGTTGGTGCTGATGGGCGGACCGGATTTCTGGTCGAACGGCATCCACCTCGCCACCATCGAGGCGGCCGACAGCCCGGCCGACGAATCCTGGCGCAACATCCAGGCGATGGACGACCTCGCCCAGGCGATCATCGAGACCACCGATCGCTGGGTGATCGCCGCCCTAGGCGGCAACGCCGGGGCGGGCGGCGTGTTCCTGGCGCTGGCCGCCGACGCGGTGTGGGCAAGGGACGGCGTGGTCCTCAACCCGCACTACAAGGGCATGGGCAACCTGTACGGCTCGGAATACTGGACCTATCTGCTGCCGCGCCGCTGCGGCCCCGAGCGCGCCCAACGCATCACCCAGGCCCGCCTGCCGGTCGGCACCGACGAGGCGCTGGCCTTGGGCCTGATCGACGCCCGCCTCGACCGCGACGGCTTCGAACAGGCGGTGCGGAGCGGCGCCACCGAATTGGCCAACGATCTCGACATCGGCCACCGCTTATACGAAAAGGCCCGCGGCCGCCGCGAGGACGAGGCCGAAAAACCGCTCGCCGCCTACCGCGCCGAGGAACTGGACCGCATGAAGCTGAACTTCTACGGCTTCGATCCCAGCTACCACGTCGCCCGGCACAATTTCATCCTAAGGGTGCCGAAGTCGCGCACCCCGTCCTTCCTGGCGCCCCACCGGGCGCGATTGGCGATCGGCTGACGAATCCCTTAAGGCTCGTCACCCCCGCGAAAGCGGGGGTCCATGTCGGGTGTAGAGATGGAGTGATCCGCTAAAAATGGTTGCGGCGGTACAATGGATTCCCGCTTTCGCGGGAATGACGATGAAAAATCGAGCTTTTCCACAGCCTGTCAAAGCGACATAGATGAGCGTGTGGACCAGGGAGTCGTTCAACAGAAGCGGAAGCCGCACGAAATGCGGGCATAAAAAAGTCCGCCTGACTTGCGCCGGGCGGGCTTGCTTGGGCGCCCCTTATCTCTTGATGTCCGGCCCCCAGCCGGAGAGCACGGCCATATCTCCCACCTTCACCGACCGCAATTCGTCATCCCCCGACGATCGCGCCGAGTATGCGGTCTTGGCGTCATTGGCAACCGGGTTCGCGCAGTCATTCGGCGCGTCGTCCCCGATAGCCGGTGGGGTCATGCGGTCCTGATCGCGGCAAGCCCCGCGCTCGTCTCTGCCGTGGCTGATGAGGACGAACGCGGCTCCGGTACTGTTCTGAGGGTCCGCGATCCTCCGCCGTTCGTTCTCGACGATAAGCCCCCGCCCTCTCGTGAACATCGCCGGGTGGACGCCGGGGGCGCAGGAATCGACCATGCCGCCCGTGTCCACCGCGCTCGTCTCGCACATCATCATGTTGAGGCTGAGCGGGGCATCTTTCGTGAATGCGGCAAGTACAGGGTCAACCCGATAGGTGATGAAGTTCCGGTAGCCGTCGAGCGCGTCTTCCCGGTCCATCCCCAACTCGCGATACGGCACGGTGCCCCGAGACTGGTCACCGAAGCACATCCCATCATCGCCCCTGTGCTGATTGCCGGTTTGCAGCAAGTCCGGGCAGGGAAGGTGTCCGTAGGCCGCTGCGTACTGGACCATTTCCGTGATGATCGCGTCCATCCTCTCTTGCGTCCGATGGTGCCGGGCGCCCGCCAGCACCTCCCCGAGGAAGGCCAGAAGGCCCCACATGGACAGCCCGATGACCGTAAGAGCGAGCGCCCACTTGACCGTCAGGCGCCTTTTGCCGCCATCCTTGTCCCCTTCGGAAATGGGCTTCCCAGTGATCGCGCGCCGCATAGGGCGTCCCTCGTGACGATTCATCCATTCCGAGAGAATGCGCCGCTTCATGGCTTGAGTGCAACCGGAAGAATGTCAGGCCGCGGCGCGCGGCACGGCTGGGATCGCCGCCGGCCGATGAGGCGCTGACCGCCGCGAGCCACCGCCGCGATTTCGGCACCCCTCGACGCGCGCCTCGCGAGCGCCTATATTGGGTGGGTATCGATAAGGACCCTGCCATGTATGCCGACAACACGCTGACGCCCAAGGAAGCCCTGCGCCTGTGCGCGTTGGGGGCGGTGGCCGAGCGGCCGATGCGCTACGGCGACTTGGCCGGCTTCGTGCGCCATCTGACCAGCCGGATCATCGGGCCGTCGCTCGACCTGATGGGCACCTCGATCGAGTTGCTGCGCTACGAGGGTCTGGTCGAGGCGATCGAGGGCAGCGGCATGGAGGACGACGCGCTGCTGGCGCTGACCGACGCCGGGCGGCGCGAGATGGGTTCGTTGCTGACCGCGCGGCTGCGCCCGGCGACCGATCTCAGCAAGCTGGTGATCGCGCTGAAATTCCGCTTCCTGCATCTGCTCGACGCGGCCGAGCGGGCCAACCAATCCGATCTGCTGATCGAGTCCTGCGAGACCGAGTTGAACCGCCTGCTCGACCTGCGCCAGACGGTCGCCGAGGGCGGGCATCATCTGCTGGAATGGCTGGACCACGATATCGGCCAGTTGGAAAACCGCCTGGAGTGGCTGGAAGAGTTCCGCGATCGGCTGTGATGGGCGACTCGATCGGCCCCGTCGCCGACATCTACGCCGCGATGCTGGCCGAGCACGGCCCGACCCCGCTGGGGGTCGGCTGGAACGACTGGGCGCGCCAGCGACTGTCCTTTGAAACGCTGTGCGCGATCATTCCGCCCGACGCCACGGGGCAGACGATCAACGACCTTGGCTGCGGCTATGGCGCGCTGTTCGACTTCCTGGCCCCGCGCCCGGCCTTGGAGGGCGGGCTTTACTACGGCTGGGACGCGGCGCCGGCCATGATCGAGGCGGCCAAGGCGCGAATCGCCGATCCGCGGGTCAATTTCGCGGTGGCCCGCCAACCGCTGGCCGGGGCCGATTGGTCCTTCGCCTCGGGGATTTGGAACATCAAGCTCGACGCCCCGACCGCCGATTGGGAAAGGGTCATCGCCGAGGGCATGCGGGCGCTGGCCTTCGCGTCGCGGCGCGGCTACGCCTTCAACATGTTGAGCACCCGCGGCCCGGCGCGGGAGGCGGAGATCTACCTGGGCGAGCCGGCGCGCTGGCTGGCCTTTTGCCGCGACAACCTGCCCGGCCGGCCGGAATTGGTCGAGGACTACGGCCTGCCCGAATTCACCATTCGGGTAAGACTGCCCTGACCGTTCGGCCACTCGGGCTAGTCCGGGTGGCCCCCTTCCTCCCCGAGCGGCCGGGCCTTACCATGGCCCAAAACCCGGGAGGAACCATGGACGATCTCGAACCCGTCGCCCCCTTCGCCCGCATGCTGGGGGTCCACCGTCCCGCCGCCCTGCACCGCCTGGACAGCCTGTTCCGCGCGGCCAGCGACCGCTCCAGCGTCGCCGTGATGGCGGCGATGGCGGTGCCCGACAGCGCGCTCGACCACGTCCTGCGCACCCTGCGGGCCTATTCCGAGGCCTCGTGCGTGGTCGAGGCGCAGCTTCGCTACAATGTCTGGATCGCGGTGGCCAGCGACGATTCCGAGCGCGTCCGCATGGTGCTGTCCGAGATCGCCGCCTTCACCGGCTTGGCCGTGCTGCATGTGCCGCTCGACGAGATCGAGGACGGGCCGCGGGGGCTGTCTTGCCCCACCGAGCGGGGCGCCGCGCTGCACTGACTTGTGCCAATGCGCGTTCGCGGCGTATCCTCTGCGCTTCGGGGGGAGCGTAGAGGGGCTGGCGCGGGGGCATGGGCGAATACGCGGCGGCGATCAATCTTCTGTCGACGCATCATCTGTTCCGCACGCTGGAACCGGCGCTGATTCGGCGCATCGCCAGTCTGGCGGAGCCCTGCCGCTTGGCCAAGGGCGAGGCCCTGTTCGCCAAGGGCGATGCCGGCGAGGCGCTGTATGGGGTGATCACCGGCCAGATTCGCATCGGTAGCCGTTCGGCAGGCGGCACCGAGGTGGTGCTCGACGTGATGGGACCGGGCGAGGTGTTCGGCGAGATCGCCCTGCTCGACGGTTTGCCGCGCACCGCCGACGCCGTCGCGGTGCTGCCCTGCGAGTTGATGCTGATCCGCCGCTCGGAGTTCCTGCCGCTGCTCGAAAGCGAGCCGGGGCTGGCGCCGCATCTGCTCAAGCTGCTGTGCGAGCGGGTGCGCTGGACCAATGAGCTGGTCATGCTGCGCAAGCAGGCCGAACACCGCTTGCAGGATCAGCTCGCCTTCCAGCAGACGCTGATCGACACCATCCCGCACCCGATCTTCTACAAGGACGCCGAGAACCGCTATCTGGGCTGCAACACCGCTTTCGAGCGGGTGGTCGGCGTGTCGCGGCCCAATCTGGTCGGCCGCTCGGCGACCGAGTCGCTGGTCGCCTTCGACGCCCCGCTCGACGAGGCGGGGGTCCAGGTGTTCGACGCGCCGGTCACCTATGCCGATGGCGGCGTCCATCAGATCAATTTCAACCAGGCCGTCTTCCGCGGGACGGGCGGCGAGATCGGCGGCGTCGTCGTGGTGATGGTCGACATCTCGGACCGCAAGACGCTCGAGGACGAACTGCGCGAGGCCACCGCCACGGCGGTGGCGGCCAGCGGCGCCAAGTCGGAATTCCTGGCGGTGATGAGCCACGAGATCCGCACGCCGATGAACGGCATCCTGGGCATGACGCGGCTGCTGCTGGAAACCCGGCTCGACCACACCCAGCGCGACTGGGCCGAAACGGTGCATTATTCCGGCGAGGCGCTGCTGACCATCCTCAACGACATCCTCGATTTCTCGAAGCTCGAGGCCGGCCGCCTGGAATTCGAGCGGGTCGATTTCGACCTCGAGCGGGTGTTGTCCTCGGTGGTTTCGCTGATGAGTTCGCGCGCCGAGGAAAAGGCCATTTCGCTGGAATGGCGGATGGATGCGCGGGTGCCCCGCTGCCTGGCCGGCGACGTCGGCCGACTGCGCCAAGTGCTGCTCAATCTGGTCGGCAACGCCATCAAATTCACCGAGACCGGGGGTGTGACGATCCACGCCGACCCCGACCAATCGGGCGTGCGATTCGCGATCGAGGACACCGGCATCGGCATCGCGGCCGAGGCCCAGGCGCGGCTGTTCCAGTCGTTCGCCCAGGCCGATTCGTCGATCTCGCGGCGCTTCGGCGGCACCGGGCTGGGGCTGGCGATCTGCCGCAAGCTGGTCGAGTTGCAGGGGGGTGGCCTGGGCGTCGACAGCGAGCCGGGACGGGGCAGCACGTTTTGGTTCACGCTGCCGCTGGAGCCGGGCGTCGAGCCGGCCGAGCCCGAGGCTGCGCCCGCCGTTCCGGCCGACGCGCCCGCCGCGCTGACCATCCTGCTCGCCGAGGACAATCCCGTGAACCAGAAGGTGGCGCTGGGCATCCTGGCCCGCCACGGCCACCGCGTCACGGTGGTCGGCGATGGCGCCCAGGCGGTCGAGGCGGCGCGACTTGGGCGCTTCGACGTGGTGCTGATGGACGTGCAAATGCCGGTCATGGACGGGCTGGACGCCACCCGCGCCATCCGCGCGCTGCCCGGCGCGGCGGGCCGCGTGCCGATCGTGGCGATGACCGCCAACGCCTTCCAGGGCGATGACGAGCGCTGCCGGGCCGCCGGGATGAACGACTACGTCTCCAAGCCGGTCAGCCCCGATCGGCTGTTCGCGGTGCTGGCCCGTCAGGTGGCCGGCGAGCGGGCCGTCGAGCCGGCGCCCGAGGCGGTCGACCAAACCACCCTCGACACGCTGATCGAGGAGATGGGCGAGGCGGATGTCTTGGAACTGCTGGCCCTGTACCGCGCCGACGCCTCCGAGCGTTGCCGCCACATCCTTGCGCTGAAGGGGCGGGGGCAGCCCCAGGCGGTGGCGGGACAGGCCCACGACCTCAAATCCACCTCGGGCAATTTCGGGTTCCGCGCGATGTTCGAACTGGCCGAGGCGATCGAGCGCGCCGCCCGCGAAGGCCGCTCGGACGATGCCGACGGGCTGATCGAAGCACTGCCGGCCCGCCGCGACGAACTGTTCGGATTCATCGATCGGCGTTTCCCGAATCCATGAGTCTTCGCACCTGCAATATGCGCTTTCGATAAAGTCCGTTAACCCGGATGGCCAAGAATCACTTGGCAAGCCGCTGCCAAGATTGGTATTGCATGTGACCTTTGGCCAATTCGCCCTGTGCGCGGGGCTTGGATCAGAACGGATATGAACGGATTACCGCCGAGACAGGGACTCTACGATCCTCGCAACGAGCATGACGCCTGCGGCGTCGGCTTCGTCGTCGACATCAAGAACCGCAAGAGCCACGACATCGTGCGGCAAGGCCTGCAGATCCTGCTGAACCTGGATCATCGCGGCGCCGTGGGGGCCGACCCGTTGATGGGTGACGGCGCCGGCTGCTTGATTCAGGTGCCGGACGCGCTGCTGCGCGACGAGTGCGCCAAGGGCGGCGTGACCTTGCCCGCCATGGGCGACTACGGCGTGGGCATGCTGTTCCTGCCGCGCGAGCCCGCGGCGCGCGCCGCCTGCGAGAAGGTGGTCGAGGCGACGGTGGCCGAGGAAGGCCATACGGTGCTCGGCTGGCGCGACGTACCCACCGACAACGCCGGGCTGGGCGAGGGCGTCAAGGCCTGCGAGCCGACGATGCGCCAGGTGTTCGTGCGCCGCTCCGACTCGTGCGAGGCGGGCGACGATTTCGAGGTCGCGCTGTTCGTCATCCACAAGGCCGCGCAGCACCGCTGCCGCGCCCTTGATCTGCCCGGCGTGAAGGCGTTCTACGTCTCGTCCTTCTCGTCGCGCACGGTGACCTACAAGGGCATGCTGCTGGCCGGCCAGGTCGGCGCCTATTGGGGCGATCTGCGCGACGAGCGCTGCCAGTCGGCCCTGGCCCTGGTGCATCAGCGCTTCTCGACCAACACCTTCCCGTCTTGGGAGCTTGCCCACCCCTTCCGCATGATCTGCCACAACGGCGAGATCAACACGATGCAGGGGAACGTCAACTGGATGGCGGCCCGCCGCCACGCCATGAAGTCGAAGTCGCTGGGCGACGATCTCGACAAGCTGTGGCCGCTGATCCCCTCGGGGCAGTCGGATTCGGCCTGCTTCGACAACGCCCTGGAACTGCTGGTGCGCGGCGGCTATCCGCTGGCCCACGCGATGATGCTGCTGATCCCCGAGGCGTGGGCCGACAATCCGCTGATGGACCCCGACCGGCGCGCCTTCTACGAATATTACGCCGCGTTGATGGAGCCGTGGGACGGCCCCGCCGCCGTGTGCTTCACCGATGGCCGCCAGATCGGCGCGACGCTGGACCGCAACGGCTTGCGTCCGGCGCGCTATCTCATCACCAAGGACGACCGCGTGGTGATGGCCTCGGAAATGGGCGTGCTGCCCATCCCCGAGGAGAACATCGTCAAGAAGTGGCGCCTGCAACCGGGCAAGATGCTGCTGATCGACCTTGAAAAGGGTCGCATCGTCGGCGACGAGGAACTGAAGGCGCAACTCGCCTCGGCCAAGCCCTATCAGCGCTGGCTGGACGGCACGCAAATCCACCTCGACGCCCTGCCGGCCGAGGTGGCGCCGATGGCGCCGGGCGGCGAATTGCTGCTCGACCGTCAGCAAAGCTTCGGTTGGACGCAAGAGGATTTGAAGTTCTTCCTCGAGCCGATGGCCGTCTCGGGCCAGGACCCGGTGGGTTCGATGGGCAACGACGCGGCGCTGGCCGTGCTGTCCAAGCGGCCCCGCCTGCTTTACGACTATTTCAAGCAGCGCTTCGCCCAGGTCACCAATCCGCCGATCGATCCGATCCGCGAGGAATTGGTGATGTCGCTGGTCTCGCTGATCGGGCCAAGGCCCAATCTGCTCGGCCCCGACGACGCGGTGCGCCACAAGCGGCTCGAGGTCAAGCAGCCGATCCTCACCAACACCGATCTGCAGAAGATTCGCCGGATCGAGAACCACGTCGACCGCGCCTTCCGCACCCGCACGCTGGACATCTGCTACCCGGTCGCCCAAGGGCCGGACGGCATGAAGGCGGCGCTGGACGGTTTGTGTCAGGCGGCCCAGCGGGCGGTCGAGGAAGGCTTCAACATCCTGATCCTGTCGGATCGCGCGGTGGACGCCGCCAACGTGGCGATTCCGGCGTTGCTCGCCACCTCGGCGGTGCATCAATTCCTGGTCAAGAAGGGCCTGCGCACCGCCACGGGTCTGGTCGTCGAGACCGGCGAGGCGCGCGAGGTGCATCACTTCTGCCTGCTGGCCGGTTACGGCGCCGAGGCGATCAATCCCTGGCTGGCCTTCGACACGCTGGCCCATACCGAGTTGCCGGCCGGCCTGTCGCGCGACGAGGCCGAGCACCGCTACGTCAAGGCGGTGGCCAAGGGCGTGCTCAAGGTGATGTCCAAGATGGGCATCTCGACCTACCAGTCCTATTGCGGCGCGCAGATCTTCGACGCGATCGGCCTGTCCACCGAATTCGTCGACCGCTATTTCGACGGCACGCCGACGGCGGTCGAGGGGCTGGGCTTGGCCCAGGTGGCCGAGGAGACGGTGATCCGCCATGCCGAGGCGTGGGGAAGTTCGCCGCTTTACCGCGACGCGCTTGACGTCGGCGGCCATTTCGCATGGCGGGTGCGCGGCGAGGAGCACGCCTGGACGCCCGAGAACATCGGCTTGATGCAGCATGCGGTGCGTCACGGCGACCGCGACACGTTCCGCGCCTTCGCCAAGACCATCGACGAGCAGGCCGAGCGCCAGTTCACCCTGCGCGGCCTGTTCGAGTTGAAATCGGCCGAGACGCCGGTGCCGCTCGACGAGGTCGAATCGGTCGACAGCATCCTGAAGCGGTTCGCCACCGGCGCCATGTCGTTCGGCTCGATCTCGTTCGAGGCGCATTCGACGCTGGCCATCGCCATGAACCGCATCGGCGGCCGGTCGAATTCCGGCGAGGGCGGCGAGGAGCCCGAGCGCTTCGCGCCGATGCCCAACGGCGATTCGATGGTGTCGCGCATCAAGCAGGTGGCCTCGGGCCGCTTCGGCGTGACCACCGAATATCTGGTCAACGCCACCGACATCCAGATCAAGATGGCCCAGGGCGCCAAGCCCGGCGAGGGTGGTCAGCTTCCCGGCCACAAGGTCGACCGCACCATCGCGCGGGTCCGCCACTCGA
The DNA here is from genome assembly GCA_015232025.1 of Alphaproteobacteria bacterium. Classification (GTDB taxonomy): domain Bacteria; phylum Pseudomonadota; class Alphaproteobacteria; order Rhodospirillales; family Magnetospirillaceae; genus JADFZP01. The sequence goes on along the minus strand of JADGAL010000001.1, from coordinate 9,047 downwards.
CCCCCGGCGTCGGCCTGATCTCGCCACCGCCCCATCACGACATCTATTCGATCGAGGATCTGGCGCAGCTCATCTTCGACTTGAAGAACGTCAATCCGGCGGCGCGCATCTCGGTCAAGCTGGTCTCCGAGGTGGGGGTCGGCACCGTGGCGGCGGGCGTCGCCAAGGCGCACGCCGATCACGTCACCATCTCGGGCTTCGACGGCGGCACCGGCGCCAGCCCGCTGACCTCGATCAAGCACGCCGGCAGCCCGTGGGAAATCGGCTTGGCCGAGACCCATCAGACGCTGGTGCTCAACCGCCTGCGCGGCCGCATCGCGGTGCAGGTCGATGGCGGGTTGCGCACCGGCCGCGACGTGGTGATCGGGGCGCTGCTGGGCGCCGACGAGTTCGGCTTCGCCACGGCGGCGCTGATCGCCGAGGGCTGCATCATGATGCGCAAGTGCCACCTGAACACCTGCCCGGTGGGCGTGGCGACCCAGGACCCCGAACTGCGCAAGAAGTTCCCCGGCAAGCCCGAGCACGTCATCAACTTCTTCCGCTTCATCGCCGAAGACGTGCGCGAGCACATGGCGGGGATGGGCTTCCGCACCTTCGACGAGATGATTGGCCGGTCCGACCGGCTGGACATGAGCCGGGCCATCGCCCATTGGAAATCGGGCGGGCTGGACTTCTCGCGCGTGCTGCACAAGCCGCCGCCCGGTCCGGGCGTCGCCATCCGCAATTGCGAGGCGCAAGAGCACGGCCTCGAATCGGCGCTCGACCGCGAGTTGATCGAAAAGGCCGCGCCGGCCCTGGCCGACGGCAGCCCGGTGGTGATCTCCGCCAGCGTGCGCAACGTCAATCGCACGGTCGGCGCGATGCTGTCGGGCGAGGTGGCCAAGCGCTACGGACACAAGGGCCTGCCCGACGACACCATCGCCATCCGCCTGGACGGCACGGCGGGGCAAAGCTTCGGCGCCTTCCTGTCGCGCGGCGTCAGCCTGGAGTTGGCCGGCGAGGCCAACGACTATGTCGGCAAGGGCCTGTCGGGCGGCCGGGTGGTCATCCACCCGCCGCCGGACAGCCCGATCAAGGCCGAGGACAACATCATCGTCGGCAATACGGTGCTGTATGGCGCCATCGCGGGCGAATGCTACTTCCGCGGCGTGGCCGGCGAGCGTTTCGCGGTGCGCAACTCGGGCGCCGTCGCGGTGGTCGAGGGCGTGGGCGACCATGGCTGCGAATACATGACCGGCGGCGTGGTGGTGGTGCTGGGTCCGACGGGCCGCAACTTCGCGGCCGGCATGTCGGGCGGCGTCGCCTATGTGCTGGACGAGAAGGGCGATTTCGAACTGCGCTGCAATCTGGCGATGGTCGATCTCCAGCCGATCGCCGACGAGGCGGACAAGCTGGAGGAGCGCGACCACCAGGGTGGCGACCTCGAATTCCACGGACTGGTCGACGTGATGCGCGACATGACCCGCTTCGACGCGGTGCGGCTGCGCTTCCTGATCGAGAACCATCTGCACTACACCGACAGCGCGCGCGCCCGCGCCATCCTGGACAATTGGGAAGCCCATCTCCCCAAATTCGTCAAGGTGATGCCGGTCGAATACCGCCGCGCCCTGCAAGAACTGCAAATGCAGCGCAAGGTCGATCTGGCCGCCGCCAGCCTGGGAGGGAAGTGACCCATGGGCAAGCCCACCGGCTTCATGGAGATCAAGCGCGGCGCCCCCGGCTACGCGCCGGTCTCCGATCGCATCCAGCATTGGCGGGAATTCCTGCTGCCGCTGGATTCGCAGGATTGCTCGAAGCAGGGCTCGCGCTGCATGGATTGCGGCACGCCCTATTGCCACAACGGCTGCCCGGTGATGAACATCATCCCGGACTGGAACGATCTGGTCTACAAGGGCCGCTGGAAGGAAGCGCTCGAGGTCTTGCACTCGACCAACAACTTCCCCGAATTCACCGGCCGCGTCTGCCCCGCCCCGTGCGAGGCGGCCTGCACGTTGAATCTGGTCGACGAGTCGGTGACCATCAAGCACATCGAATATTCGATCGTCGAGAAGGGCTGGTCCGAGGGTTGGATTCGGCCGCTGGTGCCGTCGCGCCGTTCGGGCAAGCGGGTCGCCGTGGTCGGCTCGGGGCCGGCCGGACTGGCCTGCGCCCAGCAATTGGCGCGCGCCGGCCATGCCGTCACGGTCTATGAGAAGAACGCCCGCGTCGGCGGCCTGCTGCGCTATGGCATCCCCGACTTCAAGCTGGAAAAGTGGGTGATCGATCGCCGCATGGCCCAGCTTCAGGCCGAGGGCGTCGAGTTCAGGGTCAACCGCGGGGTCGGCCGCGACGTGCCGGCGGGCGAACTGCTGGAACGCTTCGACGCCGTGGTGCTGGCCATCGGTTCGGAACGGCCGCGCGACCTGCCCGTGGCGGGCCGCGACTTGGCGGGCGTCCATTTCGCCATGGATTTCCTGTCGCGCCAGAACCGCCGGGTCGGCGACGAGCCGCAATCCGGCCCCGATTTGACGGCGCGCGGCAAGCACGTCGTGGTGATCGGCGGCGGCGACACCGGCTCGGACTGCGTCGGCACCTCGATCCGCCAGGGCGCCCTCAAGGTCACCCAGATCGAGATCATGCCGCGCCCGCCCGAGCAAGAGGACAAGCTGGCGACCTGGCCGAACTGGCCCCACAAGCTGGTCACCTCGACCTCGCACCAGGAAGGCTGCGAACGCCGCTGGAGCATCGGCACGCGCTCGCTGTCGGGGCGCGACGGCCGCGTCCAGGCGCTGAACGCCATCCAGGTCGACGGCAAGATGCAGCCGATCGCCGGCACCGAGTTCGACATCAAGGCCGATCTGGTGTTGCTGGCCATGGGCTTCGTCCATCCGGTGCGCGAGGGCATCCTGGCCGATCTGGGCGTCAAGCTGGACGGCCGCGGCAATGTCGAGGCGGATACGACGACCTATCAAACGTCGGTCGGCAACGTCTTCGCCTGCGGTGACACCCGGCGCGGCCAGTCGTTGGTGGTTTGGGCGATCCGCGAAGGCCGCCAGACGGCGCGCGCCGTCGACGCCTTCCTGACCGGATCGAGCCAACTGCCGCGCTGATCGGACAAGGCTACCTCCAAGAGCGTCTTTCCCTATCGACTTGGCATCACCATCTGGGTGGGAGCGAGGCCGGTCGGGAGGGAGCGAAGGATGGGCTGGTTCGAGGCCCTCGCGGAAGTCGTACCGTCGATTCTGTGGACGGCCGCGCCGGATGGCTCGGTCGACTACTGCAATCGAAGCGGCGCCACCTTCAGCGGCGCGCGGCGTGCCGCTTTGCTGGGCTGGGGCTGGCAGTCGGTCATTCATCGCGAGGACCGCGAGCGGACCCTGAGCAAATGGCGCCACGCCCTCGCCGACGGCGCCATGGAAGACCTCGAACATCGCCTGCGCCGCCATGACGGCGCCTATCGCTGGCACTTGTCGCGCGCCGTCGCCCAGCGCGACGGGGCCGGTCGGATCGTCAGATGGTTTGGAGCCTCGGTCGACATCCACCCCCGCGTCGAGGCCGAGCGCGACTTGGACGGGCGCGACGGGGAGATGTCGCAGGCGCGGCTGGACCGTATGGCGGCTCTGGGCTGTCTGTCGGCGGGGTTGGGCCACGACATGGGCAACCTGTTGCTGCCGGTGCGGGTGCGCCTGGACACCATCGAGGCGCGCGGCATTCCCGACCCGATGCGCGACGATTTGCGGGTGATCCGCAAATCGGTCGAGTTGCTGCAACGATTGACCAACGGGCTGCGGCTGCTGTCGCTCGACCCCGATCAAAACGCGCTGTGCGGCGACAATCTCGATCCGCTGGAATGGTGGGCCGACTCCGAGGCGGTGCTCCGCAACGGCCTGCCGCGCCGCGTCGAACTGGCGCGCGAGTTCCCGGACGACCCGCCCCGCTTGGCGATCGCCCGCCATCGGCTGACCCAGGTGGTGTTCAACCTGGTGCAGAACGCGGGCGAGGCGATGCGCGAGGGCGGCGCGGGAACCGTCACGGTGCGGCTGTCGGCCGCCGAGCGCGGGCTGGCCCGGCTTTCGGTCGCCGATGACGGGCCGGGCATGACGCGCGAGGTGATGCGCCGCTGCCTGGAACCGTTCTTCACGACCAAGACCCGCGGCATCTCGACCGGCATGGGGCTCGCCCTGGTGGATGGCATGGTGAAGCAATCGGGCGGTTCGATCGAGATCCAATCGGCGCCGGGCCTGGGCACCGTGTTCACGCTGCTGCTGCGCACCGCCACCGATCCGGCGGCGCGGCAAGAGGACCGCACCGCCCATGTCGCCCTGCCCGACGCCCGCATCCGCACCTATGTCGGGGGCGTGCTGCGCGCCATGGGCTACGCGCTGGTCGATGGCGATGGCGAGGGCGCCACTCTTTGGATCACCGACGACGCGGCGGCGGCGGCCGGCTTCGTGGCCGAGGCGCGTGGCCGCTCCGCCGTGGTGTTCGCCGACGTTCCGGCCGGCCCCGGCCTGGTGCCGCTTGGCCCCAGGCCACGGCCCGAAGATATCCGCCAAGCGTTGCGCGGCCTCGGCGCGGGAGGATGAGATGACGGTGGTCAACGTGCTGTGCGTCGACGACAATCCGATGATCGCCGACGCCTTGTCGGCGCGATTGGCCCTTGAACCCGACATGGCCCTGGTCGGCAGCCTGTCCGACGCCCAGCCACTGCTCGACGCGGTGGGCCGGGTCAATCCCGACATCGTGCTGCTGGACGTCGACATGCCGGGCCGCGATCCGTTCGAGGTGGTCGAGGAACTGCGAACCCTCCAGCCGCTGGTTCGGGTGGTGATGTTCAGCGGTCACCTGCGCGGCGAGTTGATCGATCGCGCGGTCGAGGCCGGCGCCTGGGGGTACGTTTCCAAGAACGAGGGCACCGAGGCGATCATCGACGCCATCCGACGCGCCGCCGCCGGCGAGTTCGTGATGGTGCCCGACATCTCGGCCGAATAGGCGTGGAGCCCCCGGTGATCCGAGTGCTGTGCGTCGACGACACGGCCATGCTGGCCGACGCCCTGCGCCAAGTGGTCGACATGACCGACGGCATGTGTTGCGTGGGCGTCCTGCACAGCGCCGATCGGCTCGCCGACGAGGCCGAGGCGAGCGCCGCCGATGTGGTGCTGCTCGATCTGCGGATGCCCGGCCGCGACCCGCTCGACGCCTTGGCCGAACTGGTCGAGCGGCGGCCCGAGACCCGCGTGATCGTGTTCAGCGGCCTGCTCGACGACGCGACGGTCGATCGCGCGGTGGCGGCGGGGGCGTGGGGTTGCCTGGAGAAGGCGGTCGACGTCGCCCCCATCCTCGACGCCATTCGCCAGGTGGCCGGCGGAGAAACGGCCTTCCCCGGCGCCTGAGGGCGAAATTAAGGACGCAAGCCCGTTGCGCCGGGGCGGCCGGCGCGCCATCCTACCGTGCCTGAGGAGGATGCCAGCATGACCGCTCTGACCGATTCCAAGCTGTTCCGCCAGCAGGCCTTCATCGACGGCGCCTGGGTGGGCGCCGATGACGGGCGCACCTTCGCGGTGGTCGATCCGGCCGATGGACGGGTGCTGGGCGAGGTGCCCGAGATGGGCGCGGCCGAGACCCGCCGCGCCATCGACGCGGCGCAGGCCGCCTTCCCCGATTGGCGCGGCCGCACCGCCAAGGAACGCGCCCAGATCATGCGCCGCTGGTACGAGTTGATCATGGCGGCGCAACGCGATCTCGCCGTTCTGATGACCAGCGAGCAAGGCAAGCCGCTGGCCGAGGCGATGGGCGAGGTGGCCTATGGCGCCGCCTTCGTCGAGTGGTTCGCCGAGGAGGGCAAGCGCGTCTATGGCGACATCATTCCGCAGCACGCCGCCGGCAAGCGCATCCTGGTGCTGAAGCAGCCGATCGGCGTGGTCGCCTCGATCACGCCGTGGAATTTCCCGATCGCCATGATCACCCGCAAGGTGGCGCCCGCCCTGGCGGCCGGCTGCCCGGTGGTCATCAAGCCGGCCGAGGACACGCCGCTGTCCGCCCTGGCGCTCGCCGAACTGGCCGACCGCGCCGGCTTCCCCAAGGGCGTGCTGAACGTGGTGACGGCGCGCGACCCCGAGGGGGTGGGGGGCGAGTTGACCGCCAATCCCCTGGTCCGCAAGCTCAGCTTCACCGGCTCGACCGAGGTGGGCAAGCTGTTGATGCGCCAATGCGCCGACACCGTGAAGAAGGTCTCGCTGGAGTTGGGCGGCAACGCGCCCTTCATCGTGTTCGACGACGCCGATCTCGACGCGGCGGTGGCCGGCGCGATGGCGTCCAAATATCGCAACACCGGCCAGACCTGCGTCTGCGCCAACCGCCTGCTGGTGCAATCGGGGGTCTACGACGCCTTCGCCGCCAAGCTGGCCGAGGCGGTCAAGGCGCTGAAGGTCGGCCCCGGCCTGTCGGGCGACACCCAGCAGGGGCCGCTGATCAACCGTCAGGCGATCGAAAAGGTCGAGCGCCACATCGCCGACGCGGTGGCCAAGGGCGCCCGCGTGACGCTGGGTGGCGCCCGCCACGCGCTGGGCGGCACCTTCTTTCAGCCGACCATCCTGACCGACGTCACCCCCGCCATGCTGGTGGCGCGCGAGGAGACCTTCGGCCCGGTGGCCCCCCTGTTCCGCTTCGAGACCGAGGCCGAGGCGGTCGCGATGGCCAACGACACCGAGTTCGGCCTGGCCGCCTATTTCTACGCCCGCGACGTCGGCCGCGTGTTCCGGGTCGCCGAGGCGCTGGAATACGGCATCGTCGGCATCAACGAAGGCATCATCTCGACCGAGGTGGCGCCATTCGGCGGCGTCAAGGAATCCGGCATCGGCCGCGAGGGCTCGAAATACGGCATCGACGACTATGTCGAGATCAAATATCTGTGCCTGGGCGGGGTGTGAGCGGATGACATCGAACTCGTTGCGCGACAAGGATCTCGCCTCGGTCCTGCATCCCTATACGCATCTCGGGCGCCATCGCGAGAAGGGGCCGCTGATCATCACGCGCGGCGAGGGCGTGCGGGTGTTCGACGATGCCGGCAACGACTATATCGAGGGCATGGCCGGGCTGTGGTGCACGGCGCTGGGCTTCTCGGAACCGCGGCTGGCCGAGGCGGCGCGGCGCCAGATGGAGCGGCTGCCCTTCTACCATATGTTCAATCACAAGTCGCACGAGACCGGCATCGAACTGGCGTCAAGGCTGCTGGACTTGGCGCCGGTGCCGATGTCGAAGGTGTTCTTCGCCAATTCCGGCTCCGAGGCCAACGACACCGCCGTCAAGCTGGTGTGGTACGTCAACAACGCGCTGGGCCGGCCGAGGAAGAAGAAGATCATCGCGCGCCGCAAGGGCTATCACGGGGTCACCGTGGCGACCGCCAGCCTGACCGGGCTGCCGGCCAACCAGCGCGATTTCGACCTGCCGATCGCCGGCATCCTGCATACCGAGTGCCCGCATCACTACGCCGAGGCGCTGCCGGGCGAGACCGAGCGGGACTTCTCGGCCCGCCTCGCCGACGCGCTCGACACGATGATCGAGGCCGAGGGGCCGGACACGGTGGCCGCCTTCTTCGCCGAGCCGGTGATGGGCGCGGGGGGCGTGATCGTGCCGCCCGAGGGCTATTTCGAGATGGTCCAGGCGGTGCTGCGCAAGCACGACGTGATGTTCGTGGTGGACGAGGTGATCTGCGGCTTCGGGCGCACCGGGCGGATGTTCGGCTCGCAGACCTATGGCTTGGCGCCCGACATGATCACCTGCGCCAAGGGCCTGTCCTCGGCCTATCTGCCGATCTCGGCCCTGATGGTCAGCGAGGGCATCTGGCAGGCGCTGGTCGCGCAAAGCGACAAGATCGGCCTGTTCGGCCACGGCTACACCTATTCCGCCCATCCGGTGGCGGCGGCGGTGGCGCTGGAGACCCTGGACATCTTCGCCGAGCGCGACATCTTGGGCCACGTCGCCAAGGTCGGCCCGCATCTGCAAGCCGGGCTGAAGGCCCTGGAGTCCCACCCGCTGGTCGGCCAGGCGCGCGGGGTGGGCCTGATCGGCGCGCTCGAACTGGTCGAGGACAAAGCGACCCGCGCCCATTTCCCGCCCGAACGCGGCACCGGCGCCCAGGTCGTCGAGGCGGCCCAGAACGCCGGGGTCATCCTGCGCGCCATGATGGGCGACTCGATCGCCTTCTCACCCCCCCTGATCATCACCGAGGCGGAGATCGACGAGATGCTGGCGATGGTGCGCGCCGCGCTGGACGAAGTGGCGTCGCGGGTGCTCGCGTCGTGAGGGACGGCCTGAAGCCCGGCGATGTCCATCGCCACGCCTTCACGGTGACCGACGCCAAGACGGTCCCCAATCTCTATCCCGAATCGGCCGCGTTCGTCGCCATGCCGCGGGTCTTCGCCACCGGCTACATGGTCGGGCTGATGGAGTGGGCCTGCATCGAGGCCCTGGCGCCGCATCTCGAAGAGGGCGAGGGCAGCCTGGGGGTGGGAATCGACGTCACCCACGTGGCCGCCACGCCACCCGGCATGGTGGTGACCGTCACGGCGACCTGCCTGTCGGTCGAGGGCCGCCGCATCCGCTGGCGCGTGCTGGCCGAGGACGAGGTGGACGTCATCGGCGAAGGCACCCACGACCGCGCCGTGGTCGCCTGGGACCGCTTCCAGGCTAGGCTGGCCGACAAGGAGAATGCCGTCGCGGCGCGGTGAGGGGGGTCACACCAGGATGCTGACCGGCCCTCTGACCGCGACGTCCGGAACGCCCACGGTGCCGGCCCGGCCCAGATCGAGGTCGTCGCTCATCTGTTCGAGATCCTTCTTCAGCTCCTTGGCGAGCTTCCGGATGTCTTTCTTTTCCTCGTCGTCGCCGGTGGCCTCGAACAGGTCGCGGATGTCCTGCATCATCTTCTTGAGTTCCTTGGCCGCAACCCTCATGTCCCCTTCGAAGGCGTCATAGGCGGCGCCGGTGCTGCGCGGGACCTCAATGCCGCCGCTGGGAGCGCCGATCGTGGCGCCGATGGCGAGCGCCTGATCGCGCAACGCGATGCC
>JADGAL010000019.1 GCA_015232025.1 Alphaproteobacteria bacterium | reverse complement strand
CCGCCTGCTGCTGAAGGCGCGGCGCGGCGAGGACGTGCAGGCGCTGCTGCGCGACTGGCTGGCGCGGGTCGCGGTGCCGCATGCGGTGCGGGTCCAGGTCGACGTCGATCCGCATGGTTTCCTTTGATATGGCGCCGTCGCTGCTGCGCCGCCAAATTTACGTAAAATTATCGGGGTTTACCGCCAAATTTGATCGCTGCATTGCGGCGAAATGTGTCCGGTACGGCTTGCAACGACCACCCTCTTGTGCTAGTTAACCCACGCGTTTCCGCAGGGTATACCGGCGGTACGGTATTGCTTTGGACTTCAGTTCCTCGAAGCCGCTTTTTTTTCCGGGGGCACTCTCCGTGGCATCACAAGTGACGGGCGCGATCGCCGACCGCTATTCCGCCGCGCTGTTCGAACTTGCCGAACAGCAAGGCCTCTTCGACGTGGTGGCGAAGGATCTTCTAGCCTTCAAGGCCATGATCGCCGAAAGCGAGGATCTGCGCCGCTTGCTGCGCAGCCCCGTGATCGGCCGGGACGACCAGCGGCGGGCCATCACCGCGCTGGCCGAGCGTGGCGGCATGTCCGACCTGACCCGGCGCTTCGTCGGGACGGTGGCGGCCAACCGGCGCCTGTTCTCGCTGCCCGGCATCATCGGCGCCTATCTGGCGAAGCTGGCCGACCGCCGCGGCGAAATCCGCGCCGAGGTCGTGTCGTCGGCTCCGCTGGACGACGCCCAGCGCGACCGCCTGAACGCGGTGCTCGGCAAAAGCCTGGGCGGCGCGGTGGTGATCGAGGAGACCGTCGATCCCGGACTGCTGGGCGGTCTGGTGGTCCAGGTCGGATCGCGCATGGTCGACAGTTCGCTGCGCACTAAGCTGCAACATCTTCAGCTCGCTATGAAAGGGGTCCAGTGATGGAAATCCGGGCCGCGGAAATTTCCGCCATCCTCAAGGCACAGATCGCCAATTTCGGCACCGAGGCGGAAGTCGCCGAAGTGGGTCAGGTCCTGTCGGTCGGCGACGGCATCGCCCGCGTCCATGGGCTGGACAAGGTCCAGGCCGGCGAAATGGTCGAGTTCCCCGGCGGCCTCAAGGGCATGGCGTTGAACCTCGAAACCGACAATGTCGGCGTCGTGATCTTCGGCGACGACCGGGGCATCAAGGAAGGCGATCTGGTCAAGCGCACCGGCGCGATCGTCGAGGTGCCGGCGGGCCGCGGCCTGCTGGGCCGCGTGGTCGACGGCCTGGGCAACCCGATCGACGGGCGCGGGCCGATCACCGACGCCACGCTGAACCGCGTCGAGGTCAAGGCGCCGGGCATCATCCCGCGCAAATCGGTTCACGAGCCGATGCAGACCGGCGTCAAGGCGATCGACGCGCTGATCCCGGTCGGCCGCGGCCAGCGCGAGCTGATCATCGGTGACCGCCAGACCGGCAAGACCGCGATCATCCTGGACACCATCATCAATCAAAAGCGTTACAACGACGCCGGCGACGACAAGCAGAAGCTGTTCTGCATCTATGTCGCGATCGGCCAGAAGCGCTCGACCGTCGCGCAGATCGTCAAGACGCTGACCGACAACGGCGCGATGGATTACACCGTCGTGGTCGCCGCGACCGCCTCCGAGCCGGCGCCGATGCAGTTCCTGGCGCCCTATACCGGCTGCACGATGGGCGAGTTCTTCCGCGACAACGGCATGCACGCCGTCATCTTCTACGACGATCTGTCCAAGCAGGCCGTCGCCTATCGCCAGATGTCGCTGCTGCTGCGCCGCCCGCCGGGCCGCGAGGCCTATCCCGGCGACGTGTTCTATCTCCACTCGCGCCTGCTGGAACGCGCCGCGAAGATGAGCGACGCGCATGGCGCCGGCTCGCTGACCGCCCTTCCGGTCATCGAGACCCAGGCCAACGACGTGTCGGCCTATATTCCGACCAACGTGATCTCGATCACCGATGGCCAGATCTTCCTGGAGACCGAACTGTTCTATCGCGGCATCCGCCCGGCGGTGAACGTCGGCCTGTCGGTGTCGCGCGTCGGTTCGGCCGCCCAGATCAAGGCGATGAAGCAGGTGGCCGGCTCGATCAAGCTGGAACTCGCCCAATATCGCGAAATGGCCGCCTTCGCCCAGTTCGCCTCGGACCTCGATCCGGCGACCCAGCGCCTGCTCAATCGCGGCGCCCGCCTGACCGAGCTTTTGAAGCAGCCGCAATATCAGCCGATGCCCGTCGAAGACGAGGTGGTGTCGATCTATTGCGGCGTGAAGGGCTATCTCGACAAGCTGCCGGTCAACGCCATCAACCGCTTCGAGCGCGAGATGCTGTCCGAGATGAAGGCCAACCATGGCGACATCCTGGATGGCATTCGCACCGAGAAGGCCCTGACGACGGCCATCGAGGACAAGCTCAAGGCCTTCCTCGAGGCGTTCTCGAAGAAGTTCGCGGTCTGAACGACAAGGGACGGGTGCCCCGCCGATGGCTAGCCTCAAAGACCTGAGAGGACGGATCAACAGCGTCAAGTCGACGCGCAAGATCACGTCCGCCATGAAGATGGTCGCGGCTTCGAAGCTGCGGCGGGCGCAGTCCCAAGCCGAGGCCGCCAGGCCTTACGCCCAGCGCATGGAGCGGATGCTCGGCGCGCTGGCGGGCAGCATGGCCGGCCAGTCCGGCGCGCCGCCGATGATGGCGGGAACCGGCAAGGACCAGGTCCATCTGATCGTCGTGGCGACCGCCGATCGCGGGCTGTGCGGCGGCTTCAACTCGACGATCGTGCGCAACTCGCGCCTGCTCGCCAACGAGCTGCTGGCCCAGGGCAAGACCGTCAAGCTGTTCACGGTGGGCCGCAAGGCCCGCGACCAGATGCGCCGCGACCACGGCAAGCTGATGGTCGAGCATGTCGACGGCATCGGCCGCAAGGGCATCGCCTTCGCCGACGCCGACGCCATCGCGCGCCGCATCGAGGCGATGTACGTGGCCGGCGAGTTCGACGTCTGCACGATCGTCTATAACCGCTTCAAATCGGCGATCTCCCAGATCATCACCCGCCAGCAGCTGATTCCCTTCGTGCCGCCGCCGGTCGAAGCGCAACCGGCCGACGCGTCGGGCGCGATCTACGAATTCGAGCCGGCCGAGGACGCCATCCTGGCCGAGCTGCTGCCGCGCAATCTGGCGACCCAGGTGTTCCGCGCCCTGCTCGAGAACAACGCCTCGGAGCAAGGCGCGCGGATGACCGCCATGGACAACGCGACCCGCAACGCGGGCGACATGATCAACCGCTTGACGCTGACCTACAACCGCACGCGTCAGGCGCAGATCACCAAGGAACTGATCGAGATCATCTCCGGCGCCGAAGCGCTGTAAGCCCATCAGGAGCAGACCATGACGAAGAACAATGTCGGCACCGTCACGCAGGTCATGGGCGCCGTCGTAGACGTGCGCTTCCCGGGCGAGCTGCCGGCGATCCTTTCCGCGCTGCACACCCAGAACCAGGGCAAGAAGCTGGTGCTGGAAGTCGCGCAGCATCTGGGCGAATCGACCGTGCGCACCATCGCCATGGACTCGACGGACGGCCTGACCCGCGGCCAGGAAGTGGCCGACACCGGGGCGCCGATCACCATCCCCGTCGGGCCCGAGACGCTGGGCCGCATCCTGAACGTGATCGGCGAGCCGGTCGACGAGCGCGGCCCGATCAACGCCAAGGCGACCCGCGCCATCCACCAGTCGGCCCCGGCCTTCGTCGACCAGTCGACCGAGACCGAGATCCTGGTCACCGGCATCAAGGTGATCGATCTGCTGGCGCCCTACGCCAAGGGCGGCAAGATCGGCCTGTTCGGCGGCGCCGGCGTGGGCAAGACGGTGCTGATCATGGAACTGATCAACAACGTCGCCAAGGCGCATGGCGGCTACTCGGTGTTCGCGGGCGTCGGCGAGCGCACCCGCGAGGGCAACGACCTTTATCACGAGATGGTCGAATCGGGCGTCATCAAGGTCGACGGCCCCGGCTCGAAGGTCGCGCTGGTCTATGGCCAGATGAACGAGCCGCCGGGCGCCCGCGCCCGCGTCGGCCTGACCGGCCTGTCGGTCGCCGAATATTTCCGCGACGATGAAGGCCAGGACGTGCTGTTCTTCGTCGACAACATCTTCCGCTTCACGCAGGCCGGCTCGGAAGTGTCGGCGCTGCTGGGCCGCATTCCCTCGGCGGTGGGTTATCAGCCGACGCTCGCCACCGACATGGGCGCCCTGCAAGAGCGCATCACCTCGACCAAGAAGGGCTCGATCACCTCGGTGCAGGCCATTTACGTGCCCGCCGACGATCTGACCGACCCGGCGCCCGCCACCTCGTTCGCCCACCTTGACGCCACCACGGTGCTGAACCGCGCCATCGCCGAGTTGGGCATCTATCCGGCGGTCGATCCGCTCGACTCGACCTCGCGCGTGCTCGACCCCCGCGTGGTCGGCGAGGAGCATTACCGCGTCGCCCGCGACGTGCAGCGCATTCTGCAGACCTACAAGTCGCTGCAGGACATCATCGCCATTCTGGGCATGGACGAGCTTTCCGAAGAGGACAAGCTGGTCGTCGCCCGCGCCCGCAAGATGCAGCGCTTCCTGTCGCAGCCCTTCCACGTCGCCGAAGTGTTCACCGGCAGCCCCGGCAAGTTCGTCAGCCTGGAAGAGACCATCAAGGGCTTCAAGGGCATCGTGGCCGGCGACTACGACCACCTGCCCGAATCGGCGTTCTACATGGTCGGCACCATGGACGAGGCGCTTGAGAAGGCCCGCAAGATGGCCGCCGAGGCGGCCTGATCGGTCTCTAGCAGGAAAGGGCCGGGTTCATGGCCGAGAAGATCGATTTCGAGCTGATCAGCCCCGAGCGCCTGCTCGTCTCGCAGGCCGTCGAGATGGTCGTGGTGCCGGGCTCGGAGGGCGATTTCGGCGCCCTGCCGCGCCACGCCCCGATGATCACCGCGGTGCGCCCCGGCGTCATCGAGGTCTATGACGCCAGCGTGCTGCGCGACCGCATCTTCGTGGCCGGCGGCTTCGCCGAAGTCAGCGAAAAGCGCATCACCGTCCTGGCCGAAGAGGCCGTGATGGTGGGCGACCTGACCGCCGCCATGGTCGAGCAGCGCGCCAAGAAGGCCAAAGAGGCCCTTGAAGAGGCCCCCAACGAGGTGGCCCGCGCCGCCGCCCGCCAGTCCCTGGCGATCGCCGAGGCGATGCGCGCCGCGCTGCCGAAGTCCGCGACGCATTGAGGGTCCGCCCGCGGCCGGGCCGGGGATTTGAAGGTTACCCCGCCCGCGACCGCATCGTGACCGCGCCGACCGCCGCCTTGCGGCGTTCGACGCCCTTCCAGCCCAAGGTCCGCCGCCTGCGGTCGGGGCCGCAATAGCCGGCGGTCACCACATAGCTTCGCGGCCGGAACACCAGATTGCACAGCCGCGCCTGAAGCGAGGTGGCCGAGACCGGCTTGGCCAGGAAGTCGTTGACCCCCGCGTCGCGCGCCGCCTCGACGGTGCGGCGGTCGGTGCAGCCGCTGACCATCAGGATGGGAACGAAGCGATCGGCCCAGTCCTGTCCGGCCCGGATGAAGCGCGCCAGTTCGATGCCGTCGATCGGCGACATGGCGTAGTCGGTGATCACGATGTCGGCGGCGAAATGCTTCAACTCGCGCAGGGCGTCGGCGCCATCGGCCGCCTCGATCACCGATTTGGCGCCGAACGCGGTGACGATGCCGCGCAGGATGTTGCGCATGTGGCGGTTGCCGTCGACGATCAGCACGCCGACCTTCCGAAGGGGCGGGCCGTCACCCTCGACCACGATCCGCTCCGCTCTCGACCAGGATGAAGCCGCCCAACCGGCCGTCGCCGGTCAGGTAACGGCGCATGCGGAAGCCGTCCACCACCACCACGGCGCCGTCGGCGGCCTTGGAACGGGCGGCGGCCAGCCCGGGCAGGCGGTCTTCCAGGGTCTCGCCGATCAACGCGTCGCGCGCCGCGCCGAGCGCTTCGAAAAAGGGCGGGTTGGCGGCGGTCAGCGACAGCGTGCCGTCGGTGATCCCGGCGGCGCCGGGCATCGCCTCGAGCACCCTTTCCAGCAGGATGATCTGGTCGCGCATCTGGGCATAGGCGGCCTCGCGATAGGCCTCGATGCGCCGCAGATCGTCATAGCCGCGCAACGCCGCGATCAGCGCGGTGTAAAGCTTGTCGGCGCTGAGCTCGGTCTTGGCCAGATAGTTGTCGATGTCCATCTCAAGGACCACCTTGCGCTCCGGCGCCTGGCCGGGCTGCCCGGTGCGCAGCAGGATGCGGATCGCGTTGAGCCCCAGATTCCTTCGGATCTCCCCAACCAGGGTCAGGCCGGCGGCGTCGTTCTCCATCACCACGTCGAGCAGGATGACGGCGATGTCGCGTTCGCGTTCCAGCAGCCGCCGCGCCTCGGCGCCGGAATAGGCGCTCAAAAGCTCGATGCCGCGGCCCTGGAAGCGCAGATTGGCGATCACCAGCTCGGTGACCTTGTGGACGTCGGGTTCGTCGTCGACCACCAGCACCCGCCAGGGTGGCCCGGTTTCCTCGTCCGCGCCGCCCGCCTCGGCGAACTGGAGCAGAGCATCGTCGCTGGTCATGGCTGGTCCTCCAACCGGGGA
Organism: Alphaproteobacteria bacterium; assembly: GCA_015232025.1. Classification (GTDB taxonomy): domain Bacteria; phylum Pseudomonadota; class Alphaproteobacteria; order Rhodospirillales; family Magnetospirillaceae; genus JADFZP01. The sequence goes on along the minus strand of JADGAL010000019.1, from coordinate 15,924 downwards.
ATGACCGACAGGAAGGCGTCGGCCACCTGGGGATCGAAATGGCTGCCCGCGTTGTCGCGGACATAGGCGGCGGCGGCGGCGACCGGCCAGGCCGCCTTGTAGGGCCGGGGCGACACCAGCGCGTCGAACACGTCGACCACCGCGGCGATGCGGGCCGGCAGCGGGATGTCGCGCCCGCTCAGCCCGGCCGGATAGCCGTGGCCGTCCCAGCGTTCGTGATGGTGATGGGCGATCTGGGCCGCCGTCAGCATGTAGCCCGAGCCGGTGCTGGCGGCGGCGCGTTCAAGCAGTCCGCCGCCCACCACGGCGTGGGACTTCATCACGATCCATTCCTCGGGGTTCAGCTTGCCCGGCTTGTGCAGGATGGTGTCGGGAATCGCCACCTTGCCGACGTCGTGCAGGGTGGCCGCCAGGCCGATGGTCTCGACCAGTTCCGCATGCAACTCGTCGGCATAGACGCCGCGCGCCAGCAGCTCGCGGGCCAAGCCCTCGGCGGCGGTTCTGACCCGATGGATGTGGGCGCCGGTATCGGTGTCGCGATGCTCGGCCAGCTCGGCCAGGGCGAACACCGTGGCGCGCTGGTTGCGCTCCAGCGTGTCGGCGAGGCGCCGCACCGAAACCACCTCGTCGAAGCTGCGCAGCGCCACCACCAGGGTGCTGACCAGACGGTCGGCGGTCAGCTCGGTCTTGGTGCGGTAATAGTTGATGTCGAATTGCTCCATCACGCCGCGTTCGGGCGCGTTGCCCGGCTGGCCGGTGCGGATGATGATGCGCGGGTCGGCGAGGTGGCGCTCGGCGCGCAGCCAGCGCACGAAGTCCAGGCCGGCGGTGTCGGTCTCCATCACCACGTCGAGCAGCACCACGGCGATGTCGGGCTCGCGCTCGACCAGGGCGCGCGCCTCGGCCGCCGAGCGCGCCGACAGAAGCCGGATCGGCCGGCCCCGGAACACCAGCCGGTCGGTGACCAGACGGGTGACCTCGTGCATCGACTCCTCGTCGTCGACCACCAGGGCGGTCCAGGGCTCGCCATCGCCGTGCCGCGCCGCCGACGAGCCGTCCAACTCGTCGGCGAACAGCGGATATTCGTCCAGGCTCATGATTGATCGCTCCGTGACGGAAGACGAATGGTGACCTGCACGCCCCGATCCGGGGCGCTGTCCAGGGTCAGCGAGCCGCCCAGGGACGACTCGACCAGATGCTTGACGATCGGCAGGCCAAGACCGCTGCCGCCATCGCCCTGCCGGGTGGTGAAATAGGGCTCGAAGACGCGGCTTAGAATTTCGGGCGGAATGCCCTGCCCATCATCGCCGTAACCGATCTCGACCCCGCCATCGCTGGTCGGGGCCGCGGAAAGGCGCAGGGTCAGCGGCCGGACATCGCCCGCGTGACGCGCCGTGTTGATCAGCAGATTGACCAGCACGCGCGCCAGGACGCCCTGCTTGGTGGTCAGCGACAGGAATTCGGGGCACTCGATCTCCAGATGGTGCGGCAGGCTGCGCAGGATCGGATGGGCGCTGCGCACGACCTCTTCCAGAAAGGGCCGCAGCGACAGCGATTCGTCGCGCTCGTCGCGGCGTCCCTCGACGATGTGGCGGAAGCTGGCGACCAGTTCGGCGACCCGCCGCAGATTGGCGATCACGATGGCGTTGGAGCGGCCGGCGCGGTCGATGAAGGCGTCCAGGGCGGCGCGGGTCAGCTTGCCCTCGCCAAGCAGGGCGCGCATGTCGTCCAGATCGCCGGCCAGCACGGTGGCCGAGGTCAGCGCGATGCCCGACAGCGAATTGACGTCGTGGGCCAGGGCGGGCGCCACCTGGCCCATGGTGGCCAAGTGGTCGGCCACGCAGGCGTTCTGGATGTTGGACGACGTTTCGTTCACGGCGCGACTCCGACGTGGACCTTGGGGATGGTCAGGGTGACGCGCGAACCCAGGCCCGGACGCGAGTCGAGAACGATGTCGCCGCCCAGCACGGCGGTCACCAGATTGTAGGCGATATGCAGGCCCAGCCCGGTCTTGCCGGCGCCTCGCGCGCTGGTGAAGAAGGGGTCGAACACCTTGCCCAGGCTGGCCGGCGGAATGCCCACGCCGTCGTCGGCGATCGAGATCACCGTGCTTTCGGCGGTCTCGGCCGACTCGACGCGCAGGGTTCCCGCGTCGCCCGATGGCGCGAAGGCGTGATCGAAGACGTTGTCCAGCAGATTGCCAAGCACCCGGCGCAGGGTCTCGGCATAGGTGACCGGCCGGCAGGTCTCCAGCACGTCGAGCACGACATGGACGCCGGGATGGCGCATCCGCCGCGCCTCGAGCAGGCCCTCGAGAACCTGGCGCAGGGGGACCGCGTGCAGGCCGTCCTCGGTGTGGGTCGCCGCGACCTGCTTGAACGCCTCGACCAGCCGGCCGGCCCGCTGGACCGACGACATCACCAGCGACAGCGCGGCCTCGGCGACCGTCAGGCCGCGCACCATGTGGTCACGGGTCAGGCTGCCGTCGGCAAGCTCGCGTTTCAGCGCCTCGACCTCGCCGATCAGGTGCGAGGCGGCGGTCAGCGCCACTCCGATCGGCGTGTTCAGTTCGTGGGCGACGCCGGTGACCAACTCGCCCAGCGCCGCCATCTTGCCGTTCTGCACCAGCCTGTCGTGGGCGACGCGGCGCTCGTTGTCGATCGAGTCGCGCTCGCCGATGTCAAGCAGGGTGGTGATCTTGAGGCGGCGGCCGTTCTCGTCGTCGAAGGGGGCGAGCAAGGCCCTGGCGATCAGTTCGGCGCCGTCCTTGCGCACCACCCGCCAATAGGCGGGCAGCACTTCGCCGCGATCGAACACCCGCTCGTGGGTTCCCGGTTGGACGGCCGGCGTGACGATCGAGTAATGGCGGCCGATCAGCTCGTGGCGTTCATAGCCGCACAGGCGGCAATATTGCGGGTTGGCGTCGACGAACAGGCCCCGGCGATCGGTGACGCAGACGCCGGCCGGCACCGATCCCAGCGACGCGTGCAGCAACGCCGCATGCCGCCGACCGGCGAGGTTTTGGCGAGTGTGACCGAGCATGCCCCCCCCTTGGAGTCCCGGTCCCCTTTTACCAAAACGCGCAGCCCTCCCACGTTAAGGTTTCGTTAGCGATTGGAGTCAATACAGCGCCAGCACCAGGATCTGCGGCGAGAGCACGCGCAGCACCATGACCAGGGGATAGACGGTGGCATAGGCCAGCGAGGGCGCCTCGGAGGGGTGCAGGGCGTTGGCGAAGGCCAGGGCCGGCGGGTCGGTCATGCTGCCGGCCAGCAGGCCGCCCACCGTCAGGAAATTGGTGCGCATGAAATAGCGCGCCGCGATGCCGACCACCAGCAGCGGAATCACGGTGAGCAGCGCGCCGCAGGCCATCCACAGCAGGCCGTCGCCATCGACCACCGTGGCGACGAAGCTGCCCCCGGCGCGCAGGCCGACCGCCGACAGGAACAAGACGATGCCGATCTCGCGCAGCACGGCGTTCGAGGCGGGCGGCATGAACCACACCAGCGGCCCGACATGGCCGATGCGGCTAAGCGCCAGGGCCGCCACCAGCGGCCCGCCGGCCAGACCCAGCTTGAGCGGCACCGACAGGCCGGGCAGGCTGATCGGGATGCCGCCTAAGATGATGCCCAGGGCGATGCCGATGAAGATCGGGGCGATCTGCGCGTGCTGCAGGGCGCTGGCCTTGTTGCCCAGCAACTGGGCGACCTCGGCCAAAGCGCCCGGCTCGCCGATCGCCGTGACGATGTCGCCGAATTCCAGCCGCAGCGCCGAGGACGGCACCAGTTCGACGCCGGCCCGCACGACGCGCGACAGCGTCACCCCATGCACCCGGCGCAGATTCATCTCGCCCAGCGTGGCGCCCAGCACTTTGGCGTTGGTCACCACCAGCCGTTCCCATTTGACGCCGCTGGGCATCGCCTTGAGGTCGAGGCTCGATTCGGCGCCCATGATCAGGCGCAGATCGTTCAGCCGCTCCTTCGGCCCGACCGCCAGCACCACGTCGCCCAGCGCCACGCGATCGTCGGGGCGGGCGACGTGCTGGCTGCCGTCATGCAGCACCCGCGACAGCACCACGCCCAGCGTGGCCAAGGCGGGGATGTCGCGCAGCTTCAGCCCGTCGAGATTGGGATTGCGGATTTCGATGTTGGCGGTCTCCAGCGCCTCGCGACCCTTGCGGCGGGCCTCCTCGAAGGCGCGGGCCTCGGCGGCGGTGTCGATGCGGAACAGCAGGCGCACCACGACGATCGACAACAGGGTGCCCAGGATGCCGAACGGATAGGCCACCGCGTAGCCCAGCCCCGGCAGCACCAGCGCCGGCCCCTGGACGCCCACCTCGTGCAGCATCTGCTGCGCGGCGGCCAGCGAGGGCGTGTTGGTCACCGCGCCGGCCAACAGGCCCAGCACCACCGGCAGCGGCAGCCCGGCGAGATGCAGGATGGCCGCGCCGATCACCCCCAACACCACCACCGCCACGGCGATGGCGTTGAGCCGCAGCCCGTCCTTGCGCAGCGCGTTGAAGAATCCGGGGCCGACTTGCAGCCCGATGCAGTAGACGAACAGGATCAGCCCGAATTCGCGCGCGAAGGACAGGATCTCGGCGTCGACGCCGATGCCGAAATGCGCGAAGGCGATGCCCGAGAACAGCGTCCCGCCCACCCCCAGCCGCAGATTGCCGAATTTGACGCTGCCGATCGCCAGCCCGCCGATCGCCACCAGGCTGAGCACGATCAGCGCCTGGGCCACCGGGTGGCCGCCCGCGATCGCGTCGAGAAAAGGCATGACTTCCCCTCTCCGGGTACCACTTCCGAACGGGGAAAGAGCATGGCGCCGCTTATGCCGCAAGCGCGAAATGGAAAAACGGGGAGGGCGTGGCCCTCCCCGTGTTCGCCCGCTACTTCTTCGCCGCGTCCTCGAGGGCCGCGACGCCCGGCAGGGTCTTGCCTTCCAGCCATTCGAGGAAGGCGCCGCCCGCCGTCGAGACATAGCTGAACTTCTGGTCCACGCCGGCATGGGCCAGCGCCGCCACGGTATCGCCGCCGCCGGCCACGGTCAGCAGCTTGCCGGCCACCGTGAGCGCCGCCGCCTCGCGGGCCACCGCGTTGGTGGCCTCGTCGAAGGGACGGATCTCGAAGGCGCCCAGCGGGCCGTTCCAGACCAGGGTCTTGCAACCGGCCAGCTTGGCGACGATGGTCTTGACGCTGTCGGGACCGGCGTCGAGGATCATCGCGTCGGCCGGCACCTTGCCGACCGGCACCACCTCGGACGCGGCACCTTCCTTGAACTCGCGGGCGATCACCGCGTCGGTCGGCAGGACGATGTCGCAGTTCGCCGCCTTGGCCTTTTCCATGATCTGGCGGACGGTGTCGGCCATCTCCTTTTCGCACAGGGACTTGCCGATGTCGGTGCCCAGCGCGAACAGGAAGGTGTTGGCCATGCCGCCGCCGATCACCAGCATGTCGACCCGGCCGACCATGTTGCCCAGCAGTTCCAGCTTGGTCGAGACCTTGGCGCCGCCGACCACCGCGGCCACCGGCCGGGTGGGCTTTTCCAGCGCCTTGGCCAGGGCGACCAGTTCGGCCTGCATCAGCCGCCCGGCCGCCGCCGGCAACAGCCGGGCGATGGCTTCGGTCGAGCTGTGGGCGCGGTGCGCCGTCGAGAAGGCGTCGTTGACGTAAACGTCGCCCAGCGCCGCCAGCTTCTTGGCGAAGTCGAGATCGTTCTTCTCTTCCTCGGCGTGGAAGCGGACGTTCTCGAGCAGGCAGATCTCGCCGTCCTTCAGGCCGTCGACCACCGCGCCGGCCGCCGGGCCGACGCAATCCTCGGCGAAGGCCACCGGCCGTCCGCCAAGCGCCTTCGAGATCGGATCGATCAGCGGCCGCAGCGACATCTCGGGATTCGGCTTGCCCTTCGGCCGGCCGAAATGGGTGATGATGACCACCCGGGCGCCCGCCTTCACCAAATCGGCGAAGGTGGCGGCGGAGCGCTCGATGCGGGTGGCGTCGGTCACCTTGCCGTCCTTCATGGGGACGTTGAGGTCGGCGCGCACCAGCACCCGCTTGCCGCGGACGTCGAGGTCGTCGAGCGTTCTGAAGGACGGCATGTCCGTCAGCCCAGCTTGGCCATGGCGGCGGCGGTGTCCGTCATGCGGTTCGAGAAGCCCCACTCGTTGTCGTACCAGGACAGGATGCGCACGAAGGTGCCGCCGACCACCTTGGTCTGGCCCAGGTCGAAGGTCGAGCTGGCCGGATTGTGGTTGAAGTCGATCGACACCAGCGGCTCGTCATTGACGCCCAGCACGCCCTTCAGGCGGCCCTTGGCGGCTTCGACCATCGCGGCGTTGATCTCGTCCTTGGTCACGGCGCGCGAGGCGACGAACTTCAGGTCGATCATCGACACGTTGGGGGTGGGCACGCGGATCGCCGTGCCGTCCAGCTTGCCGGCCAGCTCGGGCAGGACCAGGCCGATCGCCTTGGCGGCGCCGGTCGAGGTGGGGATCATGCTGACCGCCGCGGCGCGGGCGCGGTGCAGGTCCTTGTGCAGGGTGTCGACGGTGTTCTGGTCGCCGGTGAAGGCGTGGACGGTGGTCATGAAGCCGTGCTCGATGCCGCACAGCTTGGACAGCACGTCGGCGACCGGCGCCAGGCAGTTGGTGGTGCACGAGCCGTTCGAGACGACCTTGTGCTCGGCGCGCAGCTTGTCGCTGTTGACGCCGTAGACCACGGTCAGGTCGGCGCCGTCGGCGGGGGCCGAGACCAGCACGCGCTTGGCGCCCGCCTGCATGTGCAGGGCGGCCTTGTCGCGGGCCGTGAAGATGCCGGTGCATTCGGCGCAGACGTCGACGCCCAGGTCGGCCCAGGGCAGCTTGGTCGGATCGCGCTCGGCGGTCACCTTGATGACCACGCCGTTGACGATCATCGTGTCGCCCTCGACGCGGATCTCGCCCGGGAAGATGCCGTGGACCGAATCGTACTTCAGCAGATGCGCGTTGGCCGCGACCGAACCAAGGTCGTTGATGCCAACCACCTGCACGTCCTTGCGGCCGGATTCGGCGAGCGCCCTCAGTACAAGGCGGCCAATGCGGCCGAACCCGTTGATCGACATCCGAACAGTCATCTTGATCCTCCACCTGAGCGAATTGGATGGGCGGTGGTCGTCGCCACCCGCCGGTCGCGCCACATTTCTCATAGTCGCTTGGGCGAATCCAGCACGAAAAAACGTGGCTTGGCAATATTTAATTAGGCAATTCTGATATTCCTGCCCAAAGGGGCGGGACGTGGTTACCCGAAGCGGCGGCCGCATTCGGGCAGACAAACGACCAAGGTTATTTTGCGCTGCGATAGACCGATACTTCGGTCGAGCCCCCATATAGCGGCGATGACGACGAAACGGGTGCTGATCCTGGGGGCCGGCTTCGGCGGCGCCTTCGTGGCCCGCGATCTGGCGCGCCTGCGCCGTCCGGACGTCGAGATCGAGATCGTCGACCAGGACAATCACTTCGTCTTTCAACCCCTGCTGCCCGAGGTGGCCGGCGGCAGCGTCAATGCCGCGGATGCGGTGACTCCGCTGCGCCTGCTGCTGCCCGGCGCGATGACCTCGCAAGGCGTGGTGGCGGGCATCGACTTCGCCCGCCGCGAGGTCGAGATCGTGCAGGGCGCGCGGGGCGAACGGCTGCGCCGCGCCCGCTGGGATCATCTGGTGCTGGCTTTGGGCCTGGAGACCGACCTGTCGCGCTTCCCCGGCCTGGCCGGCCACGCCATGACGATGCGCGACCTGTCCGACGCCTTCCGCCTGCGCAACCACGTCATCTTCTGCCTGGAGCAGGCCGAGGTCGCCGAGACCATGGAGGAGCGCCGCCGCCTGCTGACCTTCGTGATCGTCGGCGCCGGCCTGTCGGGCATCGAGACGGCCGGCGAGGTGGCCGGCATGATCGGCCGCGGCTTGCGCTTCTATCCCCGCCTGCGCCGCGACGAGCCGCGCATCGTGGTGGTCGAGCACCTGCCCCGCATCCTGCCCGAACTCACCCCCCGTCTGGCCGACTACGCGGCGCGCAACCTGCAAAGGCGCGGAGTCGAACTGGTCACCGGGGTCGGCATCCGCTCGGCCGCCGCCGGCTCGGTCGAGTTGGCCGACGGGCGCGTCATCCAGGCGCAGACCGTGGTGGCGACCATCGGGGCGGCGCCCTCGGGCCTGCTGAACGGTCTGGACCTCGAGAAACGCAAGGGCCGCATCGTCACCGACCGCTTCCTGGCGGTGCCCGGCCATCCCGGCGTGTGGGCGCTGGGCGACGCGGCCGCCGTGCCGCTCGACGATGGCGGCATCGCCCCGCCCACCGCCCAGGCGGCGGTGCGCCAGGCGCGCGTGCTGGCCCGCAACCTGGTCGCCGCCCTGGACGGCGCCGCGCCGGTCCCGATCGCCTTCCAGTCCAAGGGTCAACTCGCCTCGCTGGGCGCCCGGCGCGGCGTCGCCAGCCTGTTCGGCCACGAATTCGCCGGGCTGTTCGCCTGGATCATGTGGCGGTCGTTCTATCTGGGCATGGTGCCCGGCTGGACGACCAAGGTGCGGGTGGCGGTCGACTGGACCATGGACGCCTTGTTCCCGCGCAACATCGTGCAGATTCCCCAGACCACCCGGCGGGCGGTGCGCCGGCGGCGCTTCCGGCGCGGCGATCTGGTGTTCGGGCGGGGCGAGGTCACCGGCCCCTGCTACATCGTGATCGACGGTCGATTCGAACGCGACGACGGGCGCGCCATCACGATTCTCGAAGCGGGGGACCTGTTCGGCGACGGCGTGCTGGAGGGCGAGCGGCTGCGGCGCTCCACCGTGCGCGCCCTGGACGATTCGGAGTGCCTGGCCATCGACCCCCAGGACATCGCCGAGTTGGCGCCCGTGGCGTCCACGGCCGCGCTTACCCGAAGGAACAGCGGTCGGCGGCGATCTCGATGAAGCCCCGCGCGCCGGGGGCGATGACGAAGCGGTGCTCCTCGTTCTTCAGCACCAGGGCGTGCTGCATCGGCAGCTTGCCCGAGATTTCCTCTTCGCGGCCGCCGATCGCCGCGAACTTGACGGTCACCGGCACCTCGGGATCGAACCACGCCTCGGGGGCGCCGCCGCCGCCGCGGGCCGACTGGCCCTCGGCGGTGACGGTGATGATGTCGTCGAAGCGCACCCAGCCATTGCCGCCGTCCGACAGCGGCGTGCGCACCACGAAGCGCTTGGTCACCGCGGCGCCGCAATTGCGCGGCTTGTCGGCCGCCGCGATGAAGCTGCCGATGCGCTGCGGCGAAAGGCCGCTTTTCAGCTTGTCGCCGATCATCGACAGCAACTTCTCGACCATCGGCGTCGGGACGAGTTGCTCGAGGCGGGCCTTGTAGTCCGCCGCCTGGCGCCGCGCCTGGTCGAGCGAGCCGGTCAACTGGGCGATCTCGGCGTCGTGGCCGACCGACGCGGCGGTCAGGCGCTCGGTCTCCTCCTTGAGGGTGGCGATCTCCTGGCGCGACAGGGTGATGCCCGCCTCGAACGAGTAATAGCCGGTGGCCCCGACCATCCCCAGGACGATGGCCGATTTGATGGCGAACAGGATCAGGGTCTTGCGCCGTTCTTCCCGGCGCGGATTTCGACGTCGCGACATGAAGCTCCCCCGGGGCGGCCCGCCGGCCCCCCTCACGTTATTGCCCGCCCACCACCAAGCGGTAAAGCCGCTGGTCGCGCAAGGCGCTGGTCGAAATCGTCTTCAGAACCGTGGCGTCGCCGACCCGGCTCATCCGGGCGTGGACGATACCCTCGCCATCCTTGGACAGCGCCCGCACCTCCCACAGCGAGGAGGTGTCGACCTGCTTGTACGTCTGCCCCGCCTGCACTTCCCGCCGCGCCATGACCCCATCCGAACGTCCAAGGAGACTCCGGCCGAACGTCCCATTCGGTTCCGCCGCCCGAACCCTGACAAGTCGGGCGCCCGCGGTCCAGCGCGCAAAAGGAGTGCCTCATATCTAAATTTGGCGCCACGCCGCCAACAGACATAGTATGCTACTTGGAATTGGGGCCACCACGACGCGGGTGCCAGGGAAGGGAGACGTTCATGTTCGCCACGTTCAACAAGCGCCCGATCGGATTCCGCATTTCGGCGGCGATGGTGTTGCCCATCCTTGGCCTGCTGCTGTTCGCCGGCTGGACCTTGGCCGACAAGGCGCGGGTGGCCGGCGAGGCGGGCCGCGTGCAAGAGATGGCCGGCTTCGCCACGGTGGTCAGCGCCGCGGTGCATGAATTGCAGCGCGAACGGGGCGCCTCGGCCCTGTATCTGGGCAGCAAGGGCGCCTCGTTCGGCGACGAGATGAAGGCCCAGCGCACGCGCACCGACTCGTCCCGCGACGCCTTCGCCAAGGCGGTGGCCCGGCTGGACATGTCCGAGATGATCGCCGGGTTCAAGGACAAGGTGGCCGCCGCCGAGGACGGCATGACCAAGGTGGCCGTCAACCGCGCCAAGGTCGACGACCTGTCGATGGCCACCAAGGACGCCATCGGCGGCTATACCGGCACGATCGGCAGCCTGATCACGGTGGTCAAGCAGCTTGCCCTGGCCAGCCCCAACGCGGCGGTGGCCAATCGCATCTCGGCCTATGTCAACCTGATGGAGGGCAAGGAGCGCGCCGGGCAGGAGCGCGCCGTCGGCTCGGCCGGCTTCGCCGCCGCCGCCTTCGGCCCCGACCTGTTCCGCCGGTTCCTGGAACTGGGCGCCGAGGAGAACGCCTTCTATTCGGTGTTCCGCACCTTCGCGACCGCCGACGCCGTCGACGCGCTGGGCCAGACCCTGAAAAGCGAGGCCGCCGTCGAGGTCGACCGCCTGCGCCAGATCGCCCGCGACAGCGCGGCCTCGGGCACCCAGGGCGTCAAGGCGCCCGACTGGTTCTCGGCGGCCACCCGCCGCATCGACGCGCTGAAGACCGTCGAGGACCGCATCGCCGACGACCTGACGGCCTTCGCCAGCGCCATCCGGGCCGGCGCCACCACCACCTTGTCGGCGACCATCGTGGTCGTGCTGGCGCTGCTGCTGGCCACCGCCGGGCTGGTCTTCACCATCGTGCGCGGCATCACCCGCCCGTTGATGGCGCTGTGCGACGTGATGCGCCATCTCGCCTCGGGCGACACCTCGGTGCGCATCGAGGGCGCCGACCGCCACGACGAGATCGGCGCCATGTCGCGCGCCGTCCAGGTGTTCAAGGACAACCGCATCGAGGCCGACCGCCTAGGCGCCGAACAGCGCGCCGAGCAGGTCCGCCGCGAGGAGCGCCAGAAGCTGATGGACCACCTGATCCATCGGTTCGACGGGTCGGTGGCCGGCGTGCTGGGCACCGTCGCCTCGGCCGCGACCGAGATGCGCTCGACCGCCGAATCGATGACCGCCACGGCGCGCAGCACCGAGGAACGCGCCTCGGCGGTGGCCGCCGCCTCGGAGGAGGCCTCGGCCAACGTGCAGACCGTCGCCGCCGCCGCCGAGGAGTTGTCCGCCTCGATCAGCGAAATCGGCCACCAGGTCACGCAATCGGCCAGCATCTCGGGCCAGGCGGTCGAGGAGACCGAACGCACCAACGTCACCGTCGCCGGGCTGGCCACCGCCGCCCAGCGCATCGGCGAGGTGGTCAATCTGATCAACGACATCGCCAGCCAGACCAACTTGCTGGCGCTCAACGCCACCATCGAGGCGGCGCGGGCCGGCGACGCCGGCAAGGGCTTCGCGGTGGTCGCCAACGAGGTGAAAAGCCTGGCCAATCAGACCGCCCGCGCCACCGACGAGATCGCCCAGCAGATCGGCGCCGTGCAAAACGCCACCAAGGAGGCGGTCGAGGCGATTCGCGGGATCGGCGGAACGGTGTCGCGCATCAACGAGATCGCCGCCGCCATCGCCGCCGCCGTCGAGGAGCAGACCGCGGCGACCGGCGAAATCGCCCGCAACGTCCAGCAGGCCTCGTCCGGCACCTCCGAGGTCAACCACCATGTCGGCGGCGTCAACGCGGCGGCCGGCGAAACCGGCCACGCGGCCGAGCAGGTGCTGACCGCGGCCGGCGAACTGGCCCAGCAGTCGGACGTGCTGAAGGTGATCGTGCAGGACTTCCTGAACGACATCCGGGCGGCGTGAAGGGTCCACTCGCCGTGGCCGGATCAAGTCCGGCCATGACGAGCGGGCGCCTCGCCTCACTTGCCCTCGGTCTCCAGGATGAAGCGGCGGTTGACCGGCTGCAACGGGCGGGCGTTCATTGGGAACAGCTTGGCGAAGCGGTCGAGTTGGGCCTGCGAGACCTCGATCGGCTGCTTGAGGTTGATCCACTTGACCACCTCCGAACATGGCGGGGTGGTCAGCGAGCCTTCGTAGCGGAAATAGCTCTGGTTGGCGGGCAGCAGGGCCTGGGGGTTCAACAGCGCCTCGGCGACCTCCTTCTCCGGCCCGGCTTCGGTGGGCATGGCGTTCCAGATCGCCTCGATGGTGTCGTTGGGCTTGCCCGGCACCATCATCACGCCCAGCACGGCCAGTTTGCCCGAGGTGGCGCCCTTGTGGACCAGATGCGCCTCCATCGGCGAGCGCTTGCCGTCGAAGGCGTGCTCGCTGGGCGTATGGAAGTGATACTGGACCAAGTCGAAGGTTTCGCCCTCGAACTCCATGCTGTTGCCGGGCTTGAAGTTCACCTGGATCGTGTGGCCGTTGTTGATCACCGCCAGGGATTGGGGCCGATAGCTGACCTTGATCTCGCCAAGCCGGGCGGGAATGGGGTTCTTGATGTCGATGGGCGATTGGTCCTTGCCCTCGCACGCCGCGAAATCAGTCGAGATCTTGGCCCACTCGGCGGGGCCGCCATGGCCCTCGTAGCTCCAAGACGCCGCCGCGGCCGGGCCGGCGGCGAACAGGCCGACCACCAAGGCGGTCAGGCGAAGCGATGCGATGCGATTCATTGGATAGTCCCCCTTCGCGTTGTTCCTATTTCACCGCCTCGACCAGCAGGACGATGCCGTCGACGCCGACCACCTTGACCGAGGCGCCCTCGGGCAGGTCGGGGCCGGCGACCTTCCAGGTGGTGTCGCCCACCTTCATCCGGCCGCTGCCGTTGACGATCGGCGCGCTAAGGCGGTAGGTGCGGCCGAGATGCTGGTCGCCGCGCCGGTTGAGGCCGGGATGGTCCGAGACCTCGTCGACGGTCGGTCCGTAAAGGCGCGGCCCGACCAGGGTGGCCACCACGCCCAGCACGGCGAAGATCAGGGCTTGCACCTGCCAGGCCAGATCGGGCAGCAGGAACGTCAGGATGCCGGTCAAGGCGGCGCCTGCGCCCAGCCAGATCAGAAAGATGCCGGGCGCCAGGATCTCGGCGCCGATCAGCACGGCGGCCAGGATCAGCCAGTGCCAATAGATCAACCCGTCCATCATCTCAGCGGCCGCCCTTCGCCATCGCTTCCTTGGCCAGTTCGGCGACGCCCCCCAGGGCGCCGATCACGCCGGCCGCCTCGAGCGGCATCAGCACCAGCTTTTGATTGGGCGCCGAGGCGATGTTTTCCAGGGCTTGGACATAGCGCTGGGCGACGAAATAATTGACCGCGTGGACGCTGCCGCGGGCGATCGCCTCGGACACCATGGCCGTCGCCTTGGCCTCGGCCTCGGCCTCGCGTTCGCGCGCCTCGGCGTCGCGATAGGCGGCCTCGCGGCGGCCCTCGGCGGCCAGGATGACGGCTTGCTTCTCGCCCTCGGCGCGCAGCACGGCGGCTTGGCGCAGGCCCTCGGCCTCCAACACGGCGGCGCGCTTGTCGCGCTCGGCCTTCATCTGGCGGGCCATCGAATCGACCAGATCGCGCGGCGGCGCGATGTCCTTGATCTCGATGCGGGTGACCTTGACGCCCCAGGGCGTGGTGGCGTCGTCGACCACCGCCATCAACTGGGCATTGATCTTGTCGCGCTGCGACAAAAGCTCGTCCAAATCCATGCCGCCCATCACGGTGCGGATGTTGGTCATGGTCAGGTTCAGGATGGCCAGTTCGAGTTGGCGCACCTCGTAGGCCGCCTTGGCGGCGTCCAGCACCTGGTAGAAGACCACGCCGTCGACTTTGACCATGGCGTTGTCGCGGGTGATGATCTCCTGCGACGGAACGTCCAGCACCTCCTCCATCACGTTCATGCGGGCGCCGACCCGCTCGACCATCGGCGTGATGAAATGCAGGCCCGGCTCCATGGTCCGCGTGTAGCGGCCGAAGCGCTCGACCGTCCATTCCATGCCTTGCGGCACCACCTTGACGCCCGAGGCGACCAGCACCACCACCAGACCGACCACCACGAGTACAAAGATCGAGATAAGTTCCATGGACAGCCCCCTTCGACCCATCTTGCCCTGGCCCCCAGAATAGCCGAGATTCGCGCCGTTCGGGCAAAAACCGTGGAGGCCTCCTTGCGTATTCCGATCCTGACCGCCGTCGCGGTCCTCGCCCTGGCCTCTGGCGGGGTCGCCTCGGCGGACGAGAAGCGGGTGGGCGCCGCCGACCGCGCGGCGCTGTCGCTGACCGTCTATCAGGGCGATCTCGCCCTGGTGCGCGACCGCCGCGCCGTGGCGCTCGACGCCGGGACCAACGCGCTGGCCTTCGAGGGGGTGAGCGCGCGGCTGATGCCGCCCAGCGCCATCCTGGTCCCCGCCGAGGCCGGCCCCGCCCTGCGACTCGTCGAGCAGCGCTTCGATTTCGACCTCGCCACGCCCGACAACCTGCTGGCCCGCGCGCTGGGCGAAACCGTGTTCATCGCCCGCACCCACCCGCAAACCGGCGAGCGCCGCTTCGAGCCGGCCCGCCTGATCACCGTCGAAAACGGGCTGGCGGTGCTCGAAGCCGAGGGCCGCGTGGTGGTCGAACCGGCCGAGACCCTGGCCTTCGCCGGCCTGCCCGCCGGCCTGCGCGCCCGCCCCACCTTGCTGGCGGTGGTCGACAGCGAAGCCGCCGGGCCGCGCGCCCTCGACCTGTCCTATCTGACCGGCGGCGTGACGTGGCAAGCCGATTGGGTGGCGCGGCTTCATCCCGACGAGACGGCGATGAGCCTCGAGGCGCGCGTCACCCTGACCAACACCAGCGGCGCCGCCTATCCCGAGGCGCGCCTGCATCTGGTGGCCGGCGAGGTCCGCCGCGCGCCCGAGCCGGCGCCCGAGCGCATGGTGACGATGGCGATGAAGGCGGCGCCGGCCATGGACGACGGAATCGCCACACAGCCGCTCGAGGGCTTCCACCTTTACACCGTGGCCCGCCCGGTGACCCTGGGCGACAACCAGTCCAAGCAGATCGCCCTGCTGGCCGCGCCCAGCGTCGCCGTCGAGCGCCGCCTGCTGTCCGAGGGCGAGATCCACCTGTTCCGCCGCCGGGTGGGCGACGACTGGCCGGCCCAAAAGGCCAAGGTCCAGCTTCGCTTCCGCAATGACGAGGCGTCGGGGCTGGGCGTGCCGCTGCCGGCCGGCACCCTGCGCGCCTATCGCCCCGACGCCGCCGGCGTGACCCATTTCGTGGGCGAGGCGCCGCTTGGCCACACGGCGCGCGGCGAAGAGGTGACGCTCACCCTGGGCGAGGATTTCGACGTCTCGGTCGAGCGGGCGCAGAAGAGTTACGCGCAAATCGCTCCCGCCGTCTGGGAAAGCGGCTGGGAGATCACCCTGCGCAACGGCAAGCCCGGCCCGGTCACGGTCGAACTGCGCGAGCCGATGGCCGGCGACTGGACGATCCTTGAGGAAACCGCGCCCCATCGGGCCAAGGATTCCGGCACCGCCGTCTGGACGCTTCCGGTCCCGCCGGGCGGCCAGACCGTGTTGCGCTACCGGGTGCGGGTGAAAAATTAGGTCACGCATCCCGCGAAGGCCACGCCATGGCGCGCCTTCGCGGGTGGCGTCTTGGCGTCAGCCGTCGGCGTTCATCCGGGCG
>JADGAL010000199.1 GCA_015232025.1 Alphaproteobacteria bacterium | reverse complement strand
ATGGCCGATCAACTCGCCGCGGCCGGGAATGCGGCCGGCCAGCGCGAACACCAGCCCGCCCAGCGTGTCGATGTCCTCGCGCTCGTCCTCGGACAGCATGGGGCCGACCATCTCCTCGAAATCCTCGATGGGGGTGCGGGCGTCGGCCTCGATCACCCCGTCGGCGCGCACCACCATGTCGGCCTCGGGCTGGCGGTCCAGTTCGTCCTCGATCTCGCCGACGATCTGTTCGACCAGATCCTCGATGGTGACCAGCCCGTCGATGCCGCCATACTCGTCGACCACCAGCGCCATGTGGTTGCGCTTCAACCGCATCTCCAGCAGCAGGTCCAGCACCCGCATGCTGGGCGAAATGAAGATCACCTTGCGCAGCAGCTTGGGCAGGTGGAACGGCTTGCCCGATTCGACCAGCGCCAGCACGTCCTTGATGTGGATCATGCCGATCACGTCGTCCAGGGTGCCGCGATAAATCGGCAGGCGCGAATGGCCGACGCGGGCGAAAGACTCCAGCAGATCGCGGAACGGGGTCTTGGCGTCCATCGCCACGATGTCGGCGCGCGGCACCATCACGTCATAGGCCGTGACGTCGCGCAGGTGCAGGATGTTGGCCAGCAGCAGCCGTTCGTGATCGTCGATCGGGATTTCGGCGTCCTCGCGCTCCTCGATCAACTCGTCGAGGGTGTCGCGCACCGATTCGCCGTTCCTGGACCGGCGGAAGCCGCGCAGCCAACCGCGCACCACGCCGATCAGAGGTCCATCCTGTTCGGCCCCGTTTTCACGGGGCCTGCTACTGTCCGACGCGTCAGCCACTTTTGAACTCCCTAGAAAGAAAAAAGAAAAAGGTTAACCACCAAGACACCAAGGACACCAAGGTTCACCAAGAAGGATTTTTCCTTGGTGCCTTCTTGGTGTCTTGGTGTCTTGGTGGTTCACTTTCTTTACGCATAAGGATCGCCGATGCCCAACGCGGCCAAGACGGCGCGTTCCAGGGATTCCATCTCCTCGGCCTCGGCGTCGTCCTCGTGGTCGAAGCCCAGCAGATGGAGCACGCCATGGACCACCAGATGGCTGAAATGGGCGGCGACGGTGCGGCCCGAGTCGGCGGCTTCGGCCAGGGTGGTCTCCATGGCGATCACCACGTCGCCCAGCAGGATGGGGCCTTCATCGGGGATCGCCTCGCCCTCGTCGTCGAGGGCGGCGAAGGACAGCACGTTGGTCGCCTCGTCCTTGCCGCGATATTGGCGGTTCAGGCCGCGCACCAGGGCGTCATCGCCCAGCACCAGGCTGACCTCCAGGCGCTCGACGGGAAGATCGCCATCCACGGCTCCCGCCGCCAGGGCCGCCGCCGCGACCCGCCGGCCAAGATCCTCGGCGCCCGGCAGGGCGGTCTCCCAGGCGGCGCAGGGGGCGGAAACGCCGATCTCGGGTCCGTCGCTCATGGCTTCGCCTCGCGCGCGTCGTAGGCCCGCACGATCTTGGTGACCAGACCGTGGCGCACCACGTCGCGATCGGTGAACTGCACGAAACCGACGCCCTCCATGCCGTCCAGCGTCTCGATCGCGTCGCGCAGGCCCGAGCGGGCGCCGGCCGGCAGATCGACCTGGCTTAGATCGCCGGTCACCACCATGCGCGATCCCTCGCCCAGGCGCGTTAGGAACATCTTCATCTGCACCGGGGTGGTGTTCTGCGCCTCGTCCAGGATGACGAACGAATTGGCCAGGGTGCGGCCGCGCATGAAGGCCAAGGGCGCCACCTCGATCTCGCCCGAGGACAGGCGCTTCACCACCTGATCGCCGGGCAGCATGTCGTAAAGCGCGTCGTAAAGCGGTCGCAGATAGGGGTCGACCTTCTCGCGCAGATCGCCCGGCAGGAAGCCCAGCCGCTCGCCCGCCTCGACGGCGGGGCGCGACAGGACCAGGCGATCGACCTCGCCCTTGATCATCATCGAGACCGCCTGGGCGACCGCCAGATAGGTCTTGCCGGTACCCGCCGGGCCCAGCCCGAACACCAGTTCGCGGTCCTGCATGGCGCGCATGTAGGTGGCCTGGGTCGGCGAGCGCGGACCGATGTGACGCTTGCGGGTGCGCAGCACCAGATCGCCGGGCGGGCCGGGATCGACATGGCCGCCCATGCGGATCGCCGTGTCGATGTCGGCGGCGTCGACCGTCTCGCCGCGCCGCAGCCGTCCATACAGGGTGTCCAGAACCGCCTCGGCCTCCTCGACCCGGGGACGCTCGCCCGAGATGGCCACCGCGTTGCCGCGGGTTCGCAGCGACACGCCAAGCGCCTGCTCGATGCGTTCGAGGTGGACGTGATGGGGGCCGAACAGCATTTGCAGCAGCGCGTTGTCGTCGAATTCCCGCGTGACGTTCGCCGCCTGGCCCGTGCCGTCCGTCACGCGTTCGCCCTTTCGCCGGCCAGGGAGTTGGCGTATCCCGCGACGATGCGCAGGTCCACGATGGCGCCCAGCGCCGAGTCGGGCGCGTCGACATGGACCGGCTGCATCCATGGACTGCGGCCCAGCAATTGGCCCTTGCGCTTGCCGCGGCGGTCGAGCAGCACCGACATGACCCGCCCGGCCGAGGCGCGGTTGAAGGCCAGCGCCTGTTCGGCGATCAGCCCTTGCGCGGCGGCGAGTCGCTGGTCCTTGACCGCCTCGGGAACCCGGGTCTCGATCAAGGCCGCCGGGGTGCCCGGCCGGGCGCTGTATTTGAACGAATAGGCCTGGGCAAAGCCGATCTCGCGAATCAGGGCCATGGTGTCCTCGAAGTCGCCGTCGCTCTCGCCGGGGAACCCGACGATGAAATCGGAAGACAGCGCCAGATCGGGGCGCGCCCGGCGCAGCCGCTCGACCAGCTTGAGATAGTCGCTCCGCCCGTGCTGGCGGTTCATGGCGTCAAGGATGCGATCCGAGCCGGACTGCACCGGCAGATGCAGGAAGGGCATCAAGGCCGGCACCTCGCCATGCGCGGCGATCAGGTCGTCATCCATGTCGCGCGGATGCGAGGTGGTGTAGCGGATGCGCGACAGCCCGTCGATCTCGGCCAGGGCGCGGATCAGCCGGCCCAGCCGCCACGCGCCACCATCCGGCGCGTCGCCGTGCCAGGCGTTGACGTTCTGGCCCAAAAGGGTGATCTCGCGCACGCCGCCCGCCACCAGCCGGCGCGCCTCGTCCAGCAGGCTGGCCGCCGGGCGCGAATATTCGGCGCCGCGCGTATAGGGCACCACGCAGAAGGTGCAGAAGCGGTCGCACCCCTCTTGCACCGACAGGAACGCCGCGCTGCCGGCGGCGACCGGGTCGGGCAGGTGATCGAATTTGGGTTCGGCGGGGAATTCGATATCCAGCACCGCGCCGCCGGCGCGGCTGGCGCGGGCCACCATCTCGGGCAGGCGGTGATAGGTCTGCGGTCCCAGCACGATGTCGACGAAGGGGGCGCGGGCCAGGATCTCCTCGCCCTCGGCCTGGGCCACGCAGCCGGCCACCGCCAGGATCATCGGCCGTTGTTCCTTGAGCAGGCGCATGCGGCCCAGCTCGGAGAACACCTTCTCCGAGGCCTTCTCGCGGATGTGGCAGGTGTTCAGGATGACCATGTCGGCGCCCTCGGCCCGATCGGCGGGGGCGTAACCAAGCGGCGCCAGAACGTCCGCCATGCGGGCGGAGTCATAGACGTTCATTTGGCAGCCATAGGTCTTGATGAAAAGTCGCTTCGCCACCATCACCACATCTTTGGGGGCCGAACCGGCCGCCCGGCGGGGAGTCATGCCGCCCCCGCCTTGGTCAGAAAACTAGCATTCGCGCCGGCCAAGTCAAGCTGGGCGGCGGGCTCCCCAACGGGTTGGACGATGACCGGGGCGCTGGGGCGACCGGTCAGCGCTTCGCCGACCCCGCGCGCCACCACGCGATGGCAGGCGGCCGACAGCGCCTTGCGCGAGGCGTGCTCGGCCAGCGTGGTCGGCGGATGGAAGCGCAGCTCGACGCCGACCTTGCCCAGACCCAGGTAGCACCAGAGATGCGGAACCAGCGCCATCGCGCCGTACCACGCGAAGAGGGGGCGCCACGCATGCCCGACCGCCATGCCGTCCAGCCGGGTATAGGCGATCGAGATCGGCTGCACCGGCAGTCGGCCCTGGTCATGGGCGGCGATCGCGAACAGCGACGATTTGAACGGCAGCGTGCGGTTGCCGTCGCTCGACGTGCCCTCGGGAAACAGGATCAGCGAGTCGCCGGCCGCCAGACGGGCGGTCAGCTCGTCGCGTTGCGAGGCGCTGCGGGCCGCCTTGCGCTGGATGAAGACGGTGCGGCCCAGTCGGCTGAGCCATCCGAACACCGGCCACCCGGACACCTCGGCCTTCGAGACGAAGCAGGCGGGCAGAAGCGCGCCCAGCACGATGATGTCCAGATAGCCCGCGTGGTTGGATACGAACAGCACCGGCCGCGCCGTGTCGGCGATGGCGCCGGACTGGTTGATTCGCAGACCGGCCACCCAGGCGATGCCCCGCCACCACAGCCTGACCCAGCCGGCCAGCGCGCCGTGTCGGCGCGCCGCCCGCATCGCCAAGGCGGGCGGCACCGCGAGAAGGGTCAGCGCGCCCAGCAGGCACAGGCGCAGGGCGGCCAGAACGGGGGAGGACAGATCACGCATGTCGGGTGGGGGGACCGCTCAACCCTTGCCGGGCTCGTCCGCGCCAAGCGGAACGCCGTACAGTTCGAGGCGATGGCCGATCAGGCGGAAGCCGTGGCGACGCGCGATCTCGCGCTGCAGGGCCTCGATCTCGTCGCTGTGGAATTCGATCACCTTGCCCGACTGCATGTCGATCAGGTGGTCGTGGTGTTCGTCGGGCGATTCCTCGTAGCGCGCCCGGCCATCGCCGAAATCGTGACGCTCGAGGATGTTCGCTTCCTCGAACAGCCGCACCGTGCGGTACACCGTCGCGATGCTGATCTTGGGGTCGATGCCGGTGGCGCGGCGATAGACCTCCTCGACGTCGGGATGGTCGGCCGCTTCCGACAGGACGCGGGCGATGACCCGGCGCTGCTCGGTCATCTTCATACCCTTGTCGATGCAGCGCTGCTCTATGCGGGACGTCATGTCCGTTCGGTCTCGATGATGAATGGCGGACCGGACTATAAACGAAAAGGCGCCGCGAGCATATGCCCGCGACGCCGCGTCGTTTCAGCCGCGCCGACCGACTTAGGAGCTGGCGCGCCGCCGCTTGCGGGGCTTCGTGCCCAGGCCGATCTTCTTGGCCAGGGTCGAGCGGTGCTGGGCGTAATTCGGCGCGACCATCGGGTAGTCGGCGGCCAAGCCCCAGCGCTCGCGGTATTCCTCGGGCGTCATGTTGTAGGCGGTCTTCAGATGCCGCTTGAGCATCTTCAGCTTCTTGCCGTCCTCGAGGCACACGATGTAGTCGGGCGTGACCGACTTCTTCACGGGAACCGCGGGCTGCGGCCGCTCGGGCACGGCCGCCGTCAGGCCGACGCTGGCCAGACTGCGGAAGACCTCATGGATCAGTTGCGGCAGATCGCTGACGGCCACATTGTTGTTGGCCACATGGGCGGCGACGATTTCGGTCGTCATCCCCAGCAGATCGCTTTGGTTGGGCTGGTCCGTCATTATCGTTTCGGCTCCACTACGCGAATAGGGGGTTATATAATTTCTTCGGCCGTGTGGCGCAATATCGAAAAATCAAAACGAACAGACCCGAGGTGCAAGGTGACTAAGGACGCGGACTACTATCTTGACATCACCGGTGAAGTATGCCCACTGACCTTCGTCAAGACCAAGTTGCTCATCGAGAAAATGTGCGCCGGGGAAGTGGCCGAAATTCGGCTGAAAGGCGCCGAGCCGTTGGCCAATGTACCCCGCTCGGTACGGGAACTTGGCCACGAAATCATCACCTTCGCGCCTGAAAATGGCGAAGCCGGCACGGGCGCGCATCGCCTCTGGATTCGCAAGGTGTCGCGCTAGAGATTCAGGCGCAATACCAAGGCGTCGACGGCATCGCCGTAATAGCGGGGCCTGAGTCCGACCTGAACGAAGCCGAAGCCTTCATATAAACGCAATGCAGCCATGTTATTCCGGGCGACCTCGAGGAACAGCGAGGCCGCCCCGTCGGCGCGCAGGCGGTCGATGGTGGAGTCCAGAAGGCGCCGTCCCAGGCCCGCGCCGCGCGCCTCGGGCAGCACGCACAGGATGACGATCTCGGCCTCGTCGGCGGCTTGGCGGGCCAGCACGAAGCCGGCCGGTTCATCGTCGGGGGCGACCAGGGCGAAGGTGCCCGGCATCGCCAGCAGGGCGGCCATCTCGGTTTCGTCCCAGCCCGGCGCGAAGCAGCGTCCGTGGACGATCGACAACAAGGTGGCGTGGGCCGCCCCGGCCTCGATCACGGCGGACCCGGCACGTGGACGTCGGGCGCCCGCAGATAAAGCGGGCGCGCCGGCAGCGCGGTTCCCTCCAGCCATCGCGCGGCGGCCAGGGCGGCCACCACGCCCGCGTCGGGCGGGCCGGCC